>JBMYOA010000085.1:0-7649 GCA_049598825.1 Opitutales bacterium
TTTTTTGTTACAACAGCAATTCTGTTCGTTGTTCTATTGGGTTTGCTGGGACTAGACATCTATCGCTATTATCAACATAAATCTGAAAATCTGCGTTCTTCTGAGCCGGTGGTGGCCTATGAAGACAACGCACTCTTACCACTAAAAGACTATCAACGTAAACGCATTCTCACCTTCATTGCACCCGAAGTTGTTGATCCACACGGGATAGGTCCCAACTGGAACAGAATTCAAGCCTTAATCGCCGTTTCCACTGGTGGAATAACAGGCAAAGGTTTGGGCGAAGGCATGCAGGCTAAGCTAGGCTATCTTCCTCCTGCAGTCGCTCACAATGACTTCATCTTCGCGGTTCTTGCAGAAGAGTGGGGCTTAGTTGGCAGTGTGTTTGCATTGTTTGCTTATGCCATTGTTATTTTTGGATGCCTGAAAGTGGCATCCAAATCTGCTGACATGTTCGGTCGTTTACTTGCTTCAAGCATCGCCGTTTTATTAATGGTGCATCTTTTCATTAATGTGGGAATGACTCTGGGCATCACGCCCATTACAGGGTTGCCTCTCCCATTTATGAGTTACGGCGGGTCATTTATTGTCACCAGCTTCCTGATGATGGGGGTGGTTCAGAGTGTATATCGACACAGAAAGGAATTCCTTGCATGAGAATGAAGCATAATTCCTTTCTGGTTCGAGGGTTGTATCGCAGATTGATCAACACCAAATATCATGGCACGAAAACCAAGACCTCGAAATCGCTCTTCAAGTAAGCATCGAAGACATTCTTCCCAAACGGAAAATTCATCCACTGAAAATGATCTGAGTTCTTCTCCGCAGGAACCTAAACCAGTTCATATTGATAAGGCTAAACTTCGCGAGGATTCTCTTCAGCGGGCTAAGAAAAGGCCAATCCGTGAACGTATACTCGCCTTCTTTAGGGGGGAAAAGAACCAAGACTATAAAGAATTAATTATCAATACGGAAGCCCTCGAAAGAAGAGTGGCCCGTATCGAAAATGGAATTTTGCAAGGTTTTGAAGTTGAAAGACTTGATGAAGAAAGAATGGTTGGAGCGATTTTCAAAGGAAAAGTACAAAATCTCGAACCGGGACTGAAGGCTGCCTTTGTGGATATTGGACAGGAAAAAAATGCCTTTCTGCATTATTGGGATATGTTACCGGGTGCGAACAATGATCCTTCCATAGAAATTGTTCGTGAGAATAAGAAAAAAAGTGCTCCTAAGAATGAAGTAAAATCCATTAAAGATATACCTAAGGCTTTCCCTATTGGTGCTGAAATTATTGTGCAGATTACAAAAGCACAGATTGGAAGTAAGGGTCCCAGAACTACCACTAATTTATCCTTGCCTGGACGATTTCTTGTTCTAATGCCCTATGCCGGGCAGTGTGGGATTTCCAGGAAAATTGAAGAGAAATCCGAGAGAAATCGATTGAAAGGAATTATATCGAATCTATCCCTCAGGGAAGGAATGGGCGTAATCATCAGAACAGCTGGCCAAAATAAACCGGAGCGATTTTTCATTCGGGATCTAAATCTTTTACTCCAGCAATGGGATGAGATAGAGGCCAAGATGAAGTCTCATGAGTCACCATCTTTCCTTTATCAGGAGCCAGACTTAATCGGGTTAACCGCCAGAGATTTTCTGACGGATGATGTAGATCGTGTACAAGTCGATAAGAAGGAAGATTACGATCGCCTCATCGATACAATTCAAAGAATTTCTCCAAAATCTAAATCTAAAGTATCTCATTTTAACGAAGAGATTCCCATTTTCGAGCGTTTCAATGTTGAGCGTCAAATTGAGCAGACTTTTATGCGTCGAGTGCTCTTGCCATCGGGTGGTGAGATTGTCATGGAAGAGACTGAGGCTCTTGTTTCAATTGATGTAAACACTGGCAGTCATAAGGGTAATCGAAAAGACGGTAAAAACTTTATTTTGCAGGCAAATATTGAGGCTGCCGCGGAGGTCGCCCGTCAAATGAGATTACGAAACCTTGGAGGATTGGTGATTGTGGATTTCATCGATATGAAAAACAAAAGCGACCAACGCAAAGTTTTTCAGAAGATGAAGTCTTCCATGGTCGAGGATAAGGCTAAGCATAATATCTTACCCATTTCGCAGCTTGGCATTATGCAGATCACTCGGCAGCGACATGATGAGAGTAACTCCAGCGGAATCTATGAGCCATGCCCTTATTGTGTAGGGCGGGGCATTGTAAAGTCTCCGAAATCGGTAAGTATTGAAATACAGAGAAAACTTTCAAGTATTGTGCGAAAATTCAGGCTGGAGGTTGAGACCACAAACCTAAAATTAAAAGTATTCCTACATCCTGGCGTACTTAGAAGGCTAAGAGGTCCAGATGCAAAACTATTGGAACGCATTGAAAAGAATTATGATGTCCAAGTAAATTTTGAAAGTTCGGAATCTTATCATGTGGAAAACTTTAAGTTTGTGGATGAAGTTTCAGGAAAAGAAATTCGATAACTTAGTAATATGGCAAATATCCTTGTAGCTTGTGATAAGTGCAAGGGGTCCCTTTCCGCGTTTGAAATTTGCAGCCTCGCAAAATCGGTCCTGCAAAAACGCTTTCCAAGTAGTTGCGTTACTGAGGTTCCGTTAACGGATGGAGGAGAGGGTTTTACTGACATTCTAACCCAGGAAGCTTCTGGTCGGCTTCATTCTCTGGAGGTATGTGATTCCATTGGTAATCACTCGGAAGTTCAAATTGGGATATGTGAGATAACCAACCTTCCTCCTGCCGTGATACAGACTCTTAATATTCCTCCATCAGGGAAATTAGCAATCGTTGAAATGGCACAGGCTGCCGGACTTGCTGATCTGGCTAGTCATCAAAGGAATCCATGGAACACTTCGACCTACGGAGTCGGGCAAATGTTAGGACAGGCAGCCCAGTTAGGGGTGGATGCCATTCTTTTGGGCATCGGAGGAAGTTCTACAAATGATATTGGTTTGGGTGCATTGCACGCGCTTGGCCTCTCGATACGAAATGATAAACAAGAGGAAATATCTTTTCCTTGTCCATCGACTTGGAAGAATATCAGGAACCTGAATCAGGAGCATTTAAGTAACTTGCCTCCAATCAGAATCGCGTGCGATGTGGAAAATCAATTGCTTGGAGAATTTGGAGCAACTGCGCAATACGGTCCTCAGAAAGGTCTACCAAAGGAGGAAATTGGTCTTTTCGAATCCGAAATCAAAAGTTTATTAAAATTACTCGAATTACAAGAATCTAAAACTTTTGATTTAGCCAAAGTCAATGGAACTGGTGCTGCCGGAGGAATGGGTTTCGGACTCTCTCTCTTCTACGATGTCTCTCTTGTTCAGGGCTTTGAACTCATCAGTTCCTGGTTCGCGATTGAGCATAAAATAAAACAAGCAGATTTCGTGATCACGGCAGAGGGAAGGTTTGATCAAACTTCCATGGATGGGAAAGGACCTTATCAAATTATCAAGACCTCGCAGCGACACTCAACCGCATCCCTCGTGATTGCAGGATCAGTTGATCAACAGGTAGTGGCAAAAGCTTCCAAAAATTTCCCGGATTGCAGTTTTGTTTCTTTTGGGAGAAGTGATTGGCCTATCGAGAAAAATCTATCAAGTGCCCGTGAGAATTTTGTAACCACCTTAGAGGAGTTTTCATTCCCTCCTTTAATCTAAGCTTGTGCACGCTATGGATAAAGAGATTCGATTTAAAAGAATTCGTAGACTTAAGAAATGGATGCGACCACTTCCCCGTAGATCCAATATCCATCGGTACCCTGTTCTAAAATGGTTTTCTAAATTTGCTTACGAACGGTCTTATCTTTGGTCTTTTCGCAGTAAAACTATTGTACCTGCCCTTTTTTGGGGAGTTTGGGTAGCCATGCTACCCATTGTTGGTCTTCAGATGCTGGTGGTTTTCTTCTTAGCTTTGCTCGTAAGAGCAAATCTGCCCGTGATTATTGCCCTGCAATGGATTTCAAATCCTTTTAGCATGGGCCCGATTTATTTTGCAGATTATCAGATCGGGATGATTTTCTTGCGATTGCTTGGGATTGATTACGAAAGGAACAAGCTACTGAGCGCTGATTATAATTGGGCAGAATTTTCTTGGGCAGATCTTAAGGATTTACTTGATACCTTCCCGCCTATGTTTGTAGGTGGCTCAGTAATAGGGATTTCGTTGGGAGTCGTTTCAGTATTCCTTTACAAGGTGGTTTCCAGAACATACAAAAAAGATAATGATAATCCGAAATTTCTTTAAATCTCTCATGCCTACGAATTTTTTCTTAAGCATATGTATATCTTTCTTTCTGATTGGTGGCATTCAAGTTGAGGCCAAATTTTCACTAGGCATTGATTATTTGGAGGAAACAAACTTCTCCATATTGAAAGGTAAAAAAGTAGGTCTGCTGACACATCCTGCTGGTCTAAATGGTAAAGGAATAAGTACAGTGGATGTACTTCGAAGAACTTCTCAAGTCGATTTGGTTGCATTATTCGGACCCGAGCATGGAATTTATGGCGATGAAAAAGCAGCGGTTCCGGTTGAGGATAAGATAGATCAAAAGACAGGTTTACCAGTCTATTCCCTGTACGGAAAATATAGAAAGCCAACTGCAAACATGTTGGCTAAGATAGATAGTCTGGTGATCGATTTACAGGATGTGGGTGTAAGATGTTACACGTATATCAGTTGTATGCGTTATGCAATGGAAGCTTGTTTCGAAGAAGGAGTACAAGTCGTCGTCCTCGATCGTCCAAATCCGCTGGGAGGAATGAAGATGGCCGGGCCAATGATTGACGAGAAGTGGATGAGTTATGTGGGGGCTTTTCCTATGCCCTTTGTCCATGCGATGACTATAGGAGAAATTGCACTCTGGTCGAAAAAAGAAAGTGGAATCTTACAAATCTCTGAAAAAGCGAGAAAGGCCGGTCAATTGGCGATTGTGCCAATGAAGAATTGGAGACGAACAATGACATGGCCCCAGACAGGTCTCAAGTGGGTTCCAACCTCCCCAAACATTCCAACTTTGGATTCGGTTGCTGGATACCCCATGACAGGACTTGGTGCGCAAATGGGGAAATTCAAACATGGCATCGGTACCCCTCAGCCATTTCGTTTTTTGACTTTTGAAGGAAAAACATCGATCGAATTAAAGAGTGCATTGGATGCTTTGGACCTAGGGGGATTATCATTCCAGATTAAGACATTAAAAAATAGTGCGGGAAAGAATGTAGAGGGAGTGTATATTGTTCTTAATGATTGGAACAGTTGGCGCCCCACGGAGCTCGCTTTTTACATGATGAAATTGTCTGCTCAATGGGAGACCCCGAGCCCATTCACACAGGCAAAAGATTCTGAAATTACTCTTTTTAATAAACATGTCGGCTCTACGGCATGGTGGAGCCATTTATTTGACAGCGGTGCTGCCTGTGAACCGAAGAAGTTTTTTACAAAATGGGATATGGATACCAAGTCATTCCAATCCAAGATTTCGAAGTACCATCTTTATTAGAATTTGACGGATGATTTTAACGCAAAAAATCGTCCTGAGATAATACCTTTATATTGTAACTACGAAGGGCATCTTCAGCAATGTCCTGATCTTCCATTGCAATTGCCAGTACAGGTCTGCCATTGGGTTGATGTAAAAAAGAATACACATAATGGATATTAATCTCAGCACCGAGCAAGGACTGCGTGACTTTCTGAATTGATTCCTCATTGGAGACCTCTACTGCCAAAACATTTCTTTCAGTAAAGGCAATTGATTGAGATTTAAGGAGGCGTGCCAAGTCTTTTGGATAATTTGGGATTAACCTGATAACAGCGGAGTCGGTTGTGTCTAAAACGGATATGGCAAGGATGTGAATATCAACCTCTTTGAGCATCGATATAAAATCATTTAGCCATCCCACTTTATGTTCGGCATAGATCACAAACTGTCTAATCGGATCCAGGCCTGGACTTCTCAAAGTTAAAGACCCATCAAATTCGTCATTCATGAGCGGTTAAAGTTGGTAATCAATGTTAGATCAGAATGTAAAATCATTGATGCTGAAAGTGTGCTCTTGCAACCTTGATTTAATACATGCATGAAAGGGTAGTTATGAAGTCAGTTTGGATAATTTTATACCTTCTCCTTATTTGCACTCTGAATCAAGTTCATTATGGACAGAACTCGGAAGGGAACCGTTGGGTTTTATCCGATCTCGATACTCTGAAAGAAGCTTCCTCGCAGAACAATCCATTTGCCCAGGCGGTACTTGCTTTGGCCTATGTACATGGAGACAAAGGTCTTAATATTTCAATGGAAAATGCCCACAAGCTGGCAAAGATTTCCGCAGATTCCGGTCACTGGTTGGGGCTTTTTACCCTTGGCTACCTGCACCGATTTGAGCCCCTAGGGCCTAAACCAGAAGAAGTCCGTTTACGCTATCTTCAGGCTTTTCAAGATCCTGACGGTCAAATGGTAAAATTAGCCGCTAGAAAAGATCCAATCGCTTCTTATGTATTGGGAGAGATATTTACTTCCGATGAGGTTAGGCCCAATATCGTACCTGATTTACAATTGGCTGCCCGCCATTATGAAATTTCGAGTCAAGGTGGATACCAACCGGCCAGCGTCCAATTTGCCCTTTTTAAACTTCATGCAATTGTGGATGAAGGTATGGGTATCCAAAGGGATGCTGCAGTTGGAATCAATCTCCTTGAACAAGCTTCCAGGCAAAAACTTCCTGCCGCACATCATTATCTGGGAAGGTCATACTTCAAAGGGGATGGGGTGGGAAGTGATTTGGAAATGGCATTGGTGCATTTTCAGGCAGCGGCCGATCGTGGCTATGGATTATCACAACTGACCGTAGCCGATTTTTATGCTTATGGAGTGACTGGTCCTCCCAAAGTTGATATCGCGCTGCGGTATGCACGGTTGGCATTAAATTATAATGAAACGACTGCACTGGAAAAGATTGCTGAGTATCAAAAAATTCTCTCGGGAGACTCCAATGCTTCTTTAGCCACGACATCCCCAGAGCCGCCGAAGGTGGATACAATTTCTATGGATGATATTCCGGAGCCACCATCACCTCAAAATGATTTAGTTGCAAGTGCACCTGCTGTTCCGGAAGCCATTCGATTACCATCGCCTTACTCGGCAAATTCCTTCCAAAACATCCCTAATTCTCTCCCGCCAGAAATTCCCAGCACGAGCAATTATGATGCAGCGAACACGATTACTCCTGCAGATGAAGGTAATTCGATTTCAAATTTACAAGGATCCAGCCCTTCCTCCGATTTTGCTGGAATGTCTTCTCAGGAAATTTGTGAATCGGCTAAAAAGCTATATTGGGGACGGGGTGTACAAGTGGATTATCTGGGAGCACATAAATACTTTACAGAATCTGCCAATAGTGGAAATGCGGAAGCCTCTCGATATTTAGGAATAATGTATCTTAGAGGTAAAGGTGTGGAAAAAAATCTGCAAACATCAGTCGATTGGTTTGAAAAAGCAGCCAAACGCGGAGATCCCTTAGCCCAAAAAAACTTAGTCACCATTAAATCAATGTTTAAACAGTAATTCGCTGCTTTGTGTTTTATGATTTACCTAAAAGCATCAAATGATTAGTAATAA
>JBMYOA010000086.1:0-7645 GCA_049598825.1 Opitutales bacterium
GTTATCATACCAAATACCGCTCAATCTTACGATCCATGACCGAAGACTCCGACGCGGAGGTGACCTCGATGGCTGCAGTTGAATTGGCGAGGTTTGGTGAGAAAATCAATCCCTCGGTCATCGAACGGATTAAGAAATATTTACTCTCTGCCAAGGGAATGAGCTCACAGGTAACGACGATTCTTTACGCTGTGTCAGCCATGGGTGCAGACGGGATCGGGGTGTATAGATCCCTGACCGAGCATGGCAGTTCCAAGATGCGGACGGTTGCTTGGCAAAGATTCCTCAGTCTGTCAAATGGATGGGATAAACCGCAGGATTGGATATTGGCTCTCAAGGATCGCGATCAAGGAGTAAGGACTGCAGTGGTTAATACCCTGCGTGGACGAGTCAAAGGGTTGGATCAGGCAACCTTGGGTTCTTTGGTAGAAAGTCCCCATGATGATATTAGAAAATTTTTGGCTGAATCCCTCATTAATGCAGAACAGGATGCCGTGGATGAATATGCCTTTGATTTACTGATTGATGAAGACCCCAATGTCCGGGCATCCACTATCCGTGCGTTGGCGACACGAAGAGAGCCCGGTTGGCTCAAAATCATGGAGCGATCTTTATTGGATGATGAATATGTAATCCAACGGGCCGCGATGGATGCCTTGCTTGCAGAACCAGTCCGGGGAATTACTATTCTTAAAACTTATCTTTCCCGCAATCCGGGTTCCCGCATTAGTTCCTTGATCCGGATTGAATTGCAGAGAAGTGGCGTGCAACCATGAATAAAAATTTTTCCTTCCTTTTATGTTTCCTCTTTGTTTTTGGCTTGTTCAAAAATGGCATCCTTGCCCAGGATTCAAAACCACCGATGCCAGAGGACGGTTTACGGGTAATGCAACTAATGAAAAACCCCAATGGGGTTCGACGTTATCCGGACGCCTTGCCCAGTCTTTTACGAATGATGAATGAGCAGACTTGGGCAAAATTCGACACGGATCCTCTCTTTATTTCTGAACTCACCGATGAGCGAATTTTTGAAAACCCCATACTTTACATCAACTGTGACGATCAAACCAACTTGGAGTTTACTGCTGAAGAGAATCAGGCTTTGCGCAGATATATGGAACTGGGAGGGTTTGTTTATCTGGATGCCGGCATTAAAGCTTCCTTTTTGGGTGCTGACTTGGGTCATAGTTATGCGGCCTGGGAAGAACGCCCAGAGGTAAGGGATTGGTTTAAAGAGGTTTTTCCGGAAAAGGCCTTCATTCCCTTGGACCGGAGTCACGATTTGTTTCGTGTCTTCTTTAAGGGACTCCCTAAAAATGCTGATCTTAAAATCGAAGCTTCCCAAAAACGCCTTCCGGAAACGGTGCTGAGTTTTGTGGAACAGGAAAAGTGGCCCCAGGGAACTTACTCTTTTGTTGGAATAAAAGTGAAGGGAAGACTTGCCTGTGTGGCTTCTCCGATCTGTGCGATGGGATGGGGAAGAGATGAGTTCGGGAATTGGATTCCACCGATATCTTTTCGAATCAGAGAGTCAGCTGAAAACTTTGATGAAAACTTAAAGCTGGCCTCTTTTACGGGTGGTACTTTTGAAGTGATTCGGGAAGATGGGCTGAAGGATATTATCTATTCCGAGCAGGGCCAACGCCCGGCATGGGTGCAGGAACCCAATGGAAGATGGCGTATATTCAAGTACTATTCGGGAGAGGAAATAAGTAACTATGCCCACTCATTTTATGCCCGTTTAGGGATGAATGTTTTTCTTTATGCCTTGCTCAACTAATAGCCACAAGTAGGCTCTTACTCATGGAAGACTTCAGCTTTCCGGATCCCCCGGATCCCAAAGACCTGCCCTGGTGGCGAAGAATACCCCCCATGTACTATTGGTGGTTGGCTTCCATTGTGCTACTGGCCATTGCTTTTATCTGGCTTCCCTCCCAATGCAGCATGGATGCCTTTGATATGCCTCAGGGAAAAACGGAAGATTTGAATGGGCTCGAGAAAGTCGATCAGAATAAGGATTTGGAATTTCGGGAAGATCAGATGTGGTACAAAATTGGGGACGATTTACCATTTACGGGTCTGGCTCTTTCTTATCATGAAAATGGAGAAATCCGTTCTCAGACTAAAGTAAAAGAAGGAAAGGCTTATGGTCTGATTGAGGAATGGGATGAGAACGGAACCCGTCTGGGGCAGAACTTCAAGAATGAGTTTCGGGTATCACAGTGATAGCATTTCTGAAGTCTTTTTCCTTACTCTTCTTTAGTTCTCTTCTTTTAGCCTCCATTCTGCCTGGAGAAAGTAAACCTGACCGTTCGATTGTAGCCTTGCTAAACAAGCGTTTTCTGGAACAGGAAAAAAAAGCTTCTTTGGCAATTAAAGAAAACCCCAAACTGGTCCGTGGGTGGTCCGGGCGTGGAGATATGAGACTTTTCTTGGGAGATTTTGAGGGTGCCAAATCAGATTACGAAAAAATGATTCAATTAGATCCCTCGCTTGAGGTCTCACATTGGCGTCTTGGTATCGCATATTTTTATCTGAAAGAGTACGACAAAGCGGCGAGGCAGTTTGAAATTTATCATAATTACGACGCAGTTGATCGGGAAAACGGAATTTGGCGGTTCATGTCCCAATTCAAAAGCAAGGGATTACAAGCCGCCCGTGAAGGACTGCTAAAATACGAAAAGGATGACCGTCCACCTTATCCTTTATTATACGAAATGTTTGCCGGTCGCCTAAGCCCAGACCAGGTATTTAGTAAGATCGAAACAGTTGAATATCCTGAAAATTATCGGATCAGGGTTCTCTTTCATGCATACCTTTATGTTGGAATCTATGCAGAACTGGTTGAACAAAATAAGGAGATGGCTAAGAAACTCCTAAGAAAAGCGTTTGAGAACGAATACGGGCAGTCAACCGGGACTTATATGTGGCAGGTTGCCCGGTTACACTATTTCCAATTACTTTCCCGGAAGGTGGATGATTCCCCGGTTCCGGGCTCTAAGGAAAAATAGTTTATTTATTCTTCCAGCAGTTTTGCCCGTGAGTGAAGAACCGACCCTATCAGGAGAATGGGGGCCACCAGGTTCAGGATCGGAATAATCCATATACTGGAAGCAATGATACCATTGCTGAAATATTTGGGAGTTGGTTTAAGGGATGCTGATGGGGAAATGCGAAATTCCACAAGTTGTCCATATTCCTTACCCAAAAGATAGCCGTTTAGAAGGATTTGCAAAGTAAGGCCAACGGGGGGGATAAACCAACCAAGGATGAGTAAGGGAGACGCGATAAGATTCAATAAGACCGTAAGGATAAGGATACGGAGAGAAAAGGATAGGGAAGTCAGAAAAGAGGGGGCTTTTTCCCAAGGTATGTCCGGGTAGTGCTTCTGCTGAATCGAGTCTAGGATATCATCAATGAAAATCCCCACGAATGCCCCATGAATCCCGGTGAAAAAGAAATAAGAAATTATTAAAACCAGAGTGCCGCCCATAAATTGGGCAATGCCTCGAAACCAACCCTCTCCCTTTCCGAACCAGGATTGAAGAGTGTTGGAAAAGATATCGAGAATGTTGTCAAGCACCGCAACTCCAAGAGTTACCGCCAAAACGATCGACAGCAGGGTTAGCAGGGTCGCCAGGACCAGGGCCTTTAGGATTTTCGGATCATTAATTTGCCGAAATGTTTTCAAGAAATTGGAAATCATTAATCGAAAACAAGCTGAGATCATGAATTAAATGCAAGTTTTTTCCTAAAAAGTGAGTTTTCAAGTGGACAAAATTGATTCTTCTTCCTTATAGATTGTAGTGTGGACAGGATAGGTGGGATCAATGGCTGATCATAATTATACGGCGGACAGCATAAAGTCGCTCGATTGGAAAGAGCACATCCGTTTGCGTCCGGGTATGTACATTGGAAAGTTGGGTGATGGTTCATCGGAGGACGATGGGATCTATGTTCTGCTGAAGGAAGTGCTCGATAATTGCATCGATGAATTCGTGATGGGATTCGGAAAACAAATCGATGTGGAATGTGATGGTCAGCATGTGGTCGTACGTGATTTTGGTCGTGGCATCCCTTTGGAAAAGCTCCTCGATTGTTCTTCCAAAATTAATACCGGTGCCAAATACGATTCCGAAGCCTTTAAGAAATCAGTGGGATTGAATGGTGTGGGTATCAAGGCGGTTAATGCCTTGTCCACTAAGTTTGATATTCAATCTTTCAGGGAAGGAGAAACCCGTAGAATTGAGTATTCCCAGGGAGATCCTCAGTCTCAGGACAAAAAGAATAAGAAGACAACCGAAGAAAATGGTACGGTGATTTCCTACCTGCCTGACGAGGCCATGTTCAAAAAGTTCCGGTATCGGAACGAGTATGTGGAACGAATGCTTCGCTACTATACCTACCTCAATAAAGGACTGACGATCCGTTATAATGGAAAACGCTTTCGCTCCAAAGAGGGGTTGAAAGATTTATTAAACGAAAACCTATCTGAAGACACTCTTTATCCCATTATTCATATTGAGGGAGATGACATCGAAGTGGCTTTCACTCATGTTGAACAGTACGGGGAAGATTACTTTTCTTTCGTGAATGGTCAGCACACCACACAGGGAGGTACTCACCAGGCTGCGTTTAGGGAAGCCTTGGTCAAAACGATCCGGGACTTTACGAAAAAGAATTTCGAAGCGACTGATATTCGGGGAGGGCTGGTTGCTGCGATTAGTGTGAAGGTGCAGGAACCCGTTTTTGAATCTCAGACCAAGACAAAACTAGGTTCTTTAACCGTGTCCCCTGAAGGCGAAACCATTCGCACATTTGTGGGGAATTTTCTTAAGGAAAAACTGGATAATTTTCTGCATAAGCATCCGGAAACAGCGGATGCCTTGCAGGCAAAAATTCAGCGCAGTGAGCGGGAAAGAAAGGAACTGAAAGGAATTCAGAAAATAGCCCGTGAGCGGGCCAAGAAAAGTAAGGTGCATAACCGAAAGCTTCGTGACTGCCGGGTACATTTGAACACCAAGGATAAGAATAAGTTCAAGAGCACACTCTTCATTACCGAGGGAGACTCAGCGAGTGGATCGATCACCAAAGCAAGGGATGTTCAGTTTCAGGCGGTTTTTAGCTTAAAGGGTAAACCCCTCAATTCCTTTGGTCTTACCCGTAAGGTTGTTTATGAAAATGAGGAATTTAACCTTATCCAAGCCGCCCTCGGAATTGAGGAGGATCTGGAGGATTTGCGTTATAACCAAGTGGTCATTGCCACCGATGCTGATGTCGATGGTATGCACATCCGTCTTTTACTGATTACTTTTTTCCTGCAATTTTTTCCTGAACTTATCCGCCAGGGTCATTTGTTTGTTTTGCAAACTCCACTCTTTCGGGTGAGGAATAAAAAATCGACTCTTTACTGCTACGACGATACGGAGCGGGAAGCGGCAATCAAAACTTTGGGCAAGAATCCCGAAATTACCCGTTTTAAAGGTTTGGGAGAAATTTCACCTGATGAATTCAAACATTTCATCAGTGAGGATATCCGCTTGGATCCGGTGAAGATTGACGCACATGAGTCGATCAAAGAGATGCTCAAATTCTTTATGGGTAAAAACACGCCTGAACGACAGGAGTATATTATTCGGAATCTACGCTTCGAACTCGATCTTGTGGAAGAAGATGCTGATAAATCAGAAGAGGAAACCGAGAAAAAGATTTCCCAAACCAAGGAGGAGAGCACCGCTGTAAAGAGCGAGGCTGCTTAATCGTAAGCCAATGTCGGAGGACGAGAGCACCACGGAAGAGGAAAACGAGCAGGATGCTGAAGAGAAACCTGCTGAACCCACACCGAGGTTCGATCCGGAAACTTTGGGGCAAGGCTTAGCTGAAAAAAATGGAGACGATGATGCCATCTATGTGGATGATATGTATGGAGATTGGTTTCTCGACTATGCATCCTATGTAATCCTTGAAAGAGCGGTCCCGCATGCGGATGATGGGCTGAAGCCGGTTCAGCGCCGGATCCTTCACTCCATGAAGGAATTGGAGGATGGTCGCTATAATAAGGTCGCGAATGTGATCGGGAATACCATGAAGTATCACCCGCACGGGGATGCCTCGATTGGGGATGCGATGATTCAACTCGGCCAAAAAGATCTTTTGATTGATACCCAAGGAAATTGGGGGAATGTATTAACCGGCGATTCTGCGGCAGCTCCCCGGTACATTGAGGCACGCCTGACGCCGTTTGCCTTGGAAGTTATTTTTAGCCCCAAGGTCACAACCTGGGCATCCTCCTATGATGGAAGGAACAAGGAGCCCGTCACTTTTCCAGTCAAATTCCCTGTTTTGCTCGCCCAGGGTGCGGAAGGAATTGCAGTCGGTCTATCCACAAAGATTTTACCTCACAATTTTATCGAAATTCTTGACGCCATGATTGATGGCCTCCGGAAAAATCCAATCAGTTTACTTCCCGATTTTCCACAGGGTGGGATTGCTGACTGCACCGATTATAATGGAGGAGCCAGGGGTGGGCGGGTACGCGTCCGTGCCCGTATCGAAAAGGTAAAGAAGCATTTACTTAAAGTAACGGAGATTCCTTTTGGCACGACTACCACCAGTTTGATCGATTCCATCTTGTCAGCCAATGATAAGAACAAAATTAAAATTGCCAAAATAGAGGATAATACTGCTGAGTTCGTCGAGATCATGGTGCATCTGCCATCGACGGTCTCAGCCGAGGATGCCTTGCCTGCACTTTATGCTTTCACTGATTGTGAAGTCAGCCTCGCTCCCAATGCCTGTGTGATTCAACATAACCATCCTCAATTCCTATCGGTTAATGATCTGGTGAAATCTTCCGCTGACTTGACCCGCGAGCTTCTTCGTCAGGAACTTGAAATCAAACTTGGGGAATTACAGGAAAAATGGCATTTTGCCTCCCTTGAGAAAATCTTTATCGAAAAAAGAATTTATCGTGATATCGAAAAAGAAGAGACTTGGGAAGGGGTGATTTCTGCGGTTGATAAAGGGCTTAAGCCCTATGTGAAAATTTTTAAACGGGCTATCACACAGGATGACATCCTCCGCCTGCTGGAAATTAGAATAAAAAGAATTTCCAAATTTGACTCATTCCGTGCAGATGAACTGATCAAAGGATTCGAGAATGAGATTGAGGAAGTGGAAGGCCATTTAGCCCAAATGACAAGGTATGCGGTTCGCTACCTCAAGGAGCTCAAGAAAAAATACGGAAAAGGTAAGGAACGAAAGACCGAAATAAGTAGGTCTGAAGATGGCGAGCTGGTGCCTTTTGATAAAATTGTAGCGTCTCAGGTAGTGGTTGCGAATGAAACCCTCTATCTGAACCGTAAGGATGGCTTTGCCGGCTATAGTCTAAAGAAGGATGAAGCGATTGAAAAATGCTCCACCCTCGATGATGTGATTGTTTTTGGTAAAGACGGGGTCATGAAGGTGATGAAAATTGCGGACAAGATGTTTGTCGGAAAATCTCCTCTCCGTGTATCTGTCTTTCGCAGAGATGATTCAAAGGTTTACAATATGGTCTATCGTGATGGAAAGAGCGGACGACTATATGCTAAAAAATTTAAGATCGGGGGCGTCACCAGGGACAAAGAGTATCCTCTTTTTAAGA
>JBMYOA010000087.1:0-7472 GCA_049598825.1 Opitutales bacterium
GTGGTGTATCTAATGGAATATGCTTTTTGAGCTTTAATAGTAATTTAGAACATTTAATCTTTTCCCAATGAGTGGACATTCAGAAGACCCTGTAGCAGAAGAAAGCCAACGCTTCTTCACATTTTTTAATCTCTCCATGGTCCTTGTGGCCATCACTGGACTTGAAATCGTCATCATTTATGTCCAGTCATTTGAGGGTTCCACGATAATTGGCGTCCTTTTTGCCACATCTATTCTCAAGTTTATAGGGGTTGTTTGGTGGTTTATGCATCTTAGGTGGGACAAAATCCTAAATACAGTCCTGTTTCTAATGGGACTCGTTATTGCACTAGGCACCTTCTTTGCCGTAATTTTTATGGCTGATGAGCATCCTGTAGTTGAGGAATTCAAGGTAACTAAAATCGAAGATGGTTGGAAATCGGGCACAAAATATAAATCAGGAGATTTCGTCGCTGTAGAAGATAAATTTTACCAAGCATCTGCTGATCATACCGCCGACCAAAATTGGTCCAAAGAAATGTGGAATGAAGTTTCCGGAATCCCGCACTTAATCTCTTGGAAGATTAGTACGGCTGATTTAATTGAAATTAATTCCAAAAGGCCTGAAAATCCATTCTACTACCAGTACAACCCTGCTCAGCAAGATGGGATTATTGGTAATCGGGTGGCCATCCTCGAGGAGGAAGGAAAGACTGAGGATTTTCGCATCAAAGTTAGATCAGAAGCTTTTTGGGTCGAAAATAACTAGGAATTTTGCCCTTTCACAGGGGACAATTACCATGTTTTGGTTGTGAACTCCCCTGTAAATTTTAGTCATTGGCACACCGAGCCAGCACTCATTGGAGGTTTGCTCTTCATATCTTGGTGTTACGCAATTATCATTGGTCCCTACAGGACAAACATATGCCCGGGCCTTCCCTTCACCAGGAAGCATGCTTATTGGTTTTTCCTGTCTGTTTTGACCTTTTATTTAGCGGTAGGTTCCCCTCTCGATGCAATGGGGGAAAACTTTCTCTTTTCGGCGCACATGATCCAGCACAATATACTCATGTACACCTGTCCGCTCTTTTTTCTTCTTTCCTTGCCTGAACAATTAGTTGACCAGATTTTTGAAAAAAATCCTATACTCGAAAAGTCGGCAAAATTTCTTTTCCATCCAATTATTGCCGGGCTTTCATTCACATTAATTTTTTCATTTTGGCATATCGGTGCATTCTACGAAGCAGCGATTCGTGATAAGACCATCCACATGGCGGAACACCTCTCCATGTATTTGAGTTCCATTGCCATGTGGTGGCCCGTTTGCGGACCATCCAAAAGAGTCCCTCCCTTACGTTTCGGACCTCAAATGCTTTACATCCTGGCTTTGATGTTGGGTCAGACTCCCATCTTTGCCTTCCTTACCTTTTCCGAGGATGTTTTATACGACACCTATTTCTATGCGGAGAGAATCATTAACCTCAGTCCTTTGGAAGATCAAAAAACCGGAGGTGTTCTTATGAAAATCGCAAATATGGCTGTATCTGTCGGCGTTCTCTCCTCGATTTTCTATCGGTGGTCAACCCAGTCCGCGAACAAAACTGCCTAGAGTCGGGAAACGAGTAGTTCTCTTTCGAACAGCATCTCTTTTGGAAGGAACTCAGATAACTGTAAGAACAGTTCCTCATGACGCAGCGTCTGCATGCGTAAACTATCCGTGTCAATTTTCATCAACTCGTCCCACTTCTCATCAGTAAAATCAAGACCAGCCCAGTCCAGGTCCTCTTTATTTGGAATCCAGCCCAAGGGCCCTTCATGTGCCCTGCCCTGCCCGTTTGATCTTTCGACAATCCATCGTAGTACCCTCATGTTATCCCGAAAACCAGGCCACATGAATTTACCTTCCTCATTTTTCCTAAACCAATTAACATGAAATATTCTTGGTTTTTCCTTCAGTGCCTTACCCATCTTGATCCAATGACGAAAGTAATTCCCCATATTATACCCGCAAAAAGGAAGCATAGCCATTGGGTCCCGTCGAAGATTCCCCTGAGCTCCTTCTGCGGCAGCGGTCGTTTCCGATGCCAGGGTTGCACCTAAATACACCCCATGGTTCCAATTGAATGATTGATAGACCAAGGGGATATCGGACATTCTACGCCCACCAAAAATAAAGGCAGCCACCGGTACACCATCAGGGTTTTCCCACTCGGGATCAATCGTTGGGCATTGGGATGCGGGTGCGGTAAATCTCGCATTGGGATGAGCCGCCGGTGTGGGAGAGTCAGGAGTCCAATCATTACCTCGCCAATCGATAAGTCTCGCGGGCGGTTCATCAGTCAAACCTTCCCACCAAACATCCCCGTCTTCCGTCAGCGCAACATTAGTAAATAGAGTGTTCGCCTTCATCGAATCCATGGCATTGGGGTTAGTTTCCCAGGATGTGCCAGGAGCCACGCCAAAAAAACCAGCCTCTGGATTGATAGCTCTCAATTCACCCGTATCATCAGGCTTCAACCAGGCAATATCATCCCCAACAGTTGACACCTTCCACCCTTCCATTGAATCGGGTGGAATCAGCATGGCCATATTGGTCTTGCCACACGCACTGGGGAATGCACCCGCAACATAAGTCTTCTCCCCTTTGGGACTCTCGACTCCGAGAATTAGCATATGTTCTGCCATCCACTCGTTGTCGCGGGCCATACACGAGGCAATACGAAGGGCCAGGCATTTCTTGCCTAAAAGGGCATTCCCACCATATCCACTACCAAATGAAACGATGGTCCGCTGTTCCGGGAAATGAACGATATAGGTATTATCAGGATTACAAGGCCATGGAACATCTTCAGCTCCCTCCTCCAGCGGACAACCGACTGAATGAAGACAGGGAACAAAAAAATCTTTTTCGCCCAAAAGGTCCAATACCTGTTTTCCCATCCGGGTCATGATTCTCATGTTCAAAACCGCATAAGGGGAATCAGTAACCTGTACACCAAACTGTGAAATAGGAGATCCGAGTGGCCCCATGCAAAAAGGTACAATGTACATGGTTCTTCCTGTCATACACCCCTTGAACAGTTTTTTTAACTTTGTCCGCATCTTTCGAGGTTCTTCCCAGTTATTGGTTGGGCCAGCATCATCTTTTCCATAACTGCAAATAAAGGTACGGCTTTCCACCCGAGCCACATCTCTTGGGTCCGAACGAACCAAAAAACTATTGGGACGCTTCTCCTCATTAAGTTTGATCATCGATCCGCTCTCCACCATCAATTCGCAAAGCTTATCCCACTCCTCATCAGAACCATCACACCATTCGACTCTTTCTGGCGTGCACATGCTAATCATTTTATCCAGCCATTTTAGTAGTGCCACATTACCAGTTTTGGATCGATCAAAGTTACAATTATTTTTTTCCATTACTCGGATTTGCTAGGGGCAGAGTCACTCTATGTCAACCCTTCGGAAAAATTTCAGCAGGAATCAAGAAATTCAATCCAATTGAGTTGCCAAAAATCAAAGTTCCTTTTACCTCATTTGGATAGATGAGCATTTTCAAAAAAGAACGCACGGCAGTGATTGCATTGGAAGATGGAAGCGTTTTTAGGGGCTTCTCTTTTGGTGCTAAAACGACAGTTGTTGGAGAGGGAGTTTTTAACACGGGTATGACCGGATATCAGGAAACCCTCACCGACCCTTCCTACTTTGGTCAGATCGTGACCATGACGAGTCCTCAAATAGGAAATTACGGGACAAACCTGAATGATGAAGAATCCAACGGGCCAAAAGTTTCCGGCTTTGTCGTTCGGGAACTTAGCCCTGTCACCAGTAACTGGCGGTCCACTGATTCCCTGAGTGATTACCTTGAAAAAAATGGAATACCAGGAATCGAAGGAGTCGACACTCGGGCCATCACCAAAAAGTTGCGCACCGCAGGCTCCCTGAAAGCTTGTTTAAGCACCGAAGGTATAAGTGACGAAGAAGCAGTCAAAAAAGCACAGGACAGCGACAGTATAGTCGGTCAGGATTATGTAAAAGAAGTCACCTGTTCCGAATCTTTCGTTTTTGATGAAAGTGGCGAACAAAGTATTCCCTTTACGGTCACCGGAACGAACTTGAAAAATGCGTCCACACCTGAAGAAACTCACCGATTGGTTGCCTTTGACTTTGGTGCCAAGAATGCAATCTTCAAAAATCTCCGCCGCCACGGTTTTGAAGTGATTGTACTTCCTGCCACGGCAAGCGTTGAGGAGGTAAAATCTCACTCGCCTGACGCAGTTTTTCTTTCCAATGGCCCAGGAGATCCATCCGCACTCTCCTATGCACATGAAACTATCCGTGAGCTTTTGGAAGAATATCCAATTTTTGGAATATGCCTTGGTCATCAAATCCTTACGCATGCCATTGGGGCATCCACTTATAAATTGAAGTTTGGCCACCGGGGAGCCAACCAACCTGTTCGAAATCAGGAAACAGAAAAGGTATCTATTACTTCACAAAACCACGGGTTTGCCGCCGAAAAAGAAGCCTTGGAAGCATGTGGAGCCATTGTTACTGAATACAACCTGAACGATAAAACCGTTTCGGGCATGCGTCTGGCGGACAAACCTGTATTCTCGGTCCAATACCACCCGGAAGCTGCCCCGGGCCCGAATGATGCCCAACACCTATTCGAAAGCTTTCATCAGTTAGTAAGCGACTGCAAAGCTAAAATTGCTTCTTAGTTCTCTGTCACTCCATGACAGAAAAGTTGTGCGGTTTGATCTACGATCCCATTTTTGCGGATCACCTCACGGGGGCCGGTCACCCCGAGCAACCCAAAAGAACAACTCATACCTACGAAGTTCTCCTGCAGGAAGGGTTGATTGAAAGATGTGTTCCGCTTGACGCCAAAGCTTGTGATGAAAAGCATCTCAGTTTAGTTCACCATGCGGAATACCTAAAGATCGCAAAACAAGATACCCAATCCGGGAAAAATTCCCTTTCAACAGGTGACACTCAGATATGTGAAGATTCTTGGGATGTTTCCCTACGGGCAACTGGTGGCTTGATTAACGCTATAGATGAAATTTTTAGCGGTCGAATCGAGCGGGCCTTTTCTCTTTCTCGCCCTCCCGGTCATCACGCCACACCATCCAAAGGAATGGGCTTTTGCCTGTTCAATCATATTGCCATTGCTGCCCGTTATGCACAGGAAAAATATAAAGTCGGTAAAGTTCTGATAGTGGATTGGGATGTGCATCATGGGAATGGGACACAGGATACATTTTATGAAGATGAGTCCGTATTCTTTTTCAGCACCCATCAATCTCCCTGGTATCCGGGAACAGGCACCTCGGATGAAAAAGGACGAGGCAAAGCTCTCGGTACCACATTGAATGTTCCCTTGCCTGCTGGTAGCGGGAGAGAAGAGGTCGTGGAAGGAGCATTCGGGCAGGACTTAGCCAATAAAATTGAGTCTTACAGACCCGAGCTAATTCTGATTTCTGCAGGATTTGATTCCAGAGCAAATGATCCCCTCGGCCAATTCACCCTGTCCGATCAAGATTTTTTCGACCTCACTGCCATGCTCATGCGAACAGCAAAGGAATTTTGTAACGGTCATCTCATCTCAATACTTGAAGGCGGCTATAACCTAGATGGATTAGCCCGTGCCTGTACCAGTCACTTGAGGGCTTTAACTGCTTGAAAATGCAACCGCGAAATTTTTTTAAGAAAAAATTGGAATTTCAATAAAAGTGGAATTACCTTGGTTTATTACTAAGATATTTCCAGTTAATGACCTGCACCTTCTTCACATAAAACAATAACTACCCGTAAAGGTAAGGATTGCAGCTTAATTTCAAATAATCTTTAAAGCACCGGAAATCCGGTGCTTTTTTTTGGTCCCTTCAAAATCCCGAACACTTGACGTTCTCATCCTCTGCAAGTAATTCCAATAAGTATATGCTACGCGGAATATCACCCTTACTCAGTCCTAAATTATTAGAAACCCTTTACCGGATGGGTCATCACGATGAAATCATCTTCGGAGATGCCCATTTTCCAGGTGAGAGTTGTAACGACAACATCATCCGTGCAGACGGCCTTCGAATTGATGATCTACTCGATGCGGTTCTCCCACTCTTTGTCCTGGATCATGTAATCGATCAACCGGTCATGATGATGGGTCCTCTGCCTGAAGATAAAGCCGACCCTAAGATTGCAGCTGATTATCAAAAAGTGCATGACGGATACGATGAGATTGTGAAAAAGCATTATCCAGACACTTCCCCGATCGCCCAAGTTGATAAATATGACTTCTATGACCGTACGCGCAAAGCCTTCGCCGTGGTAATGACGGGAGATACCCGAATCTACGCCAACCTTATCCTCGCTAAAGGGGTTACGACTTGGTAGGCAAATCAATGCTGAAAAGACTTTATGCCCTTTGCTTAACCCCTCTCATTTCATTTTGGAGTGGATGTTTTGATGAAACTTTTGATCTAACGGAGGCTGCTGATCTAACCGACCCTCAGGAGTATAACTCGAACCAAATATTCTTTAAATACCCCAAAAACTGGGAGATTTCCTCAGATAGAAACACGACTGCATTTCATAACATCTACATGCAAACTCAGGGTGAAGCTATAGTTATTTACCAATCCTATCCATCAGATGTGGCAGAAAGTCTAACAACTTTTTCGAAAGATTTTTCTGAAAAAATGACACAAACTGAAATTCCTTTAGGAGAAATTTCGAAATCCGAATTAAAAGCGATTCCCAAGGTGGCAGGGTTCGAAGGTATCGAAGAGACATTTGATATTTCCATAATTGGCATCTCAGTTCCCCATAAACGTATTTTCCTATCCAAGAAGATAGCTGACCGACAGGTTTTCCTAATTTATCAGGCTGCTATTGAGGATCATCCCCAAACAGAATCAGGCTTTTATTTAATAAGGGATACCCTCAAAGAATCGGAGGGAAGTTAACTTTTACCCGCGGGATTTTCCTCCGGAAATATTTACGGTCGTGCCGTGCAAATAACTTGCCCGTTTAGAGGCAAGAAACACAACCAAATCAGCGACTTCACTTAATTTACCGGAACGACCCAAGGGAATAGATGAGGTGCTTCCGTACTTGGAGCGCAATTCATCCACGGAAATCCCTCTAGTGTAGGCAAGTGATTGCTCGTAAGCTTCACTACGCATACCAGTGGTCTCCATTATACCAGGAGCCACACCAATCACTCGTACACCCTGTGTGCCGAGCTCTTTAGCCCACGAACGGGTCACATTCTGATTGGCCGCCTTGGTCGCAGCATACACGCTTTGCCCTTCACTTCCTTCAAGACCTGATTCGGATGACATGTTGATTAGGACACCTCCATTCGCTTGTTTCAACATCACTCTGGCGGCGGCCTGAGCACACAGGAATTGGCCTTTCACATTGACCGCAAAAACCTTATCCCAAATATCCTCGGTCAATTCCTCTTTACCTGCCGGATCGACTAA
>JBMYOA010000088.1:0-7466 GCA_049598825.1 Opitutales bacterium
GTAAATGGATTACCGCCAGTGCAACGGAACCGGACACCTACCTCGACTCCCTGCCCGAGACCATTCACGCTCTCACCTTTTGCCCGGGGAAAGTCATTCTCGGCCCGATCAAGCGTCTCAAGCCCGAACAAATGCTGGAAGCTTACCAAACCAGTGTGCTTGATGCCTTTACCGCGATTCAGGGCTTGTTGCCCCGATTGGATGGATCGATCGCCCTCCTCTCCTCCGTGGCTGCCCGGACCGGACTGCCCAACCATTGTGCAATATCCGCAGCGAAGTCGGCATTGGAAGGATTTGCGATTGCCTTGGCGGCAGACTTAGCCCCTAAGGTGAGGGTAAATGTAGTGGCCCCCACCCTCACTCCTACCGAGATGGGCACTGCGATGGTAGGCGGAGAGAAAATGCTTCCCATGATTGAAGGCAGGCATCCCCTGAAAAAAATTCCGGCCGTGGAGGAGATCGCATCCACAATCGCCTTCCTGCATTCAGATGCTGCCACATCGATCACAGGACAGATTATCAAAGTGGATGCGGGGCTCTCCATGCTACGCCTGAATTCATGATCGCCGATAACACCACGACTCCGACTATCCTCGTTTGGTTTCGCAAAGATCTTCGCCTGCAGGATAACCCGGCTCTTCATGCAGCGGTTTCAGGAGGTTATAAGATTTTACCCGTATTTGTTTGGGATCCGGAGGAAGGTGGTCAGTGGAGTCCAGGCGCTGCGTCGCGTTGGTGGTTACACTATGCCCTGCAAAGCCTTGGTTCGGATATTAGCAAATTAGGCGGGGAACTGATTCTCGCCAAAGGAAAGGCAGCTGAACTAATTCCACAAATTGCCAAAGATCATGGCACTCAAAAAGTACTCTACGGCAGGACTTATGATCCCCCTGGTTTAGCCACCCAAGAACAAGTCGAAGAAGCACTCGACCGGGAAGGGATTGATACCGAATCCTTTAATGCATCTCTTTTACAGGAACCGTGGGAGACCAAGAACGGTTCAGGTAATCCCTTCCAGGTATTTACTCCTTACTGGAGAAAGTCCCGTGCTATTATTTACCGGGAACCGGTTCAATACAGCCCTTCCAAACTATCTTTCCACCCCTCGCCTACCCCAAAACAATCCCTCGATGAGCTTGCTCTGTTACCCGATCATTCCTGGCATCAAAAGCTTGAAGAACATTGGGTTGTTTCCGAATCTGCGGCACACGAACAACTGGAAAGAACTGTTAACGAGGTAACTCACTCCTATGCCACCCGAAGGAACCAACCCTCCGTCGACGGAACATCCCGACTCTCCCCCTATCTCGCCTGGGGCTTGATCAGCCCCCGGCAGATATGCCAAGGCGTGCTGCAGGCAGACAATGAAGGCAGTCACCGGGGTGAAAATAAATTTCTGGTCGAGATCGGATGGAGAGAGTTTTCCTACCACCTGCTTTACCATTATCCGTCGATTCCTGATCAGCCTCTGCGTCCTAAATATGCAGCCTTTCCCTGGCTCGATGATCAGGAAAACCTGAAGCGTTGGCAGTTTGGTAACACCGGTTATCCCATGGTCGATGCCGGTATGCGGCAACTTTATGAAACCGGGTGGATGCACAACCGCGTACGGATGGTGGTTGCTTCCTTTTTAGTCAAACACCTCTTAATCTCCTGGACGGAAGGGGCCCGCTGGTTCTGGGACACCCTGGTCGATGCCGACCTCGCCAGCAACACCCAAGGTTGGCAATGGGCAGCTGGATGCGGAGCGGATGCCGCTCCTTATTTTCGTATTTTCAACCCAATTACTCAGGGCGAGAAATTCGATACCCGTGGAGCGTATGCTAAAAAATGGATTCCCCCCCTCGAAAACCTACCCTCCAAATATGTTTTTAAACCATGGGAAGCCCCTGCCTCCATGCTCGAAGAGAACGGTGTAGATTTGGGAGGAAATTACCCTGAACCCTGCGTCGACCATTCTGAGGGTCGTGCCCGTGCCCTAGCCGCTCTCGCCACTCTTAAAACTTTGTAGGTCTTCTAACCCCCACAGTCGATCCCCATATCTTATCCAATCGAATGAGTACCGCCCTAGTTTGGTTCCGCAAGTGTCTGCGTCTTCATGACAACCCAGCCCTTTGGGAAGTCTGCCAGGATAATCAGATCGAATGCATGGTACCAATTTTTATTTTGGACCCGGAAATTGTTGGTCCCCAATTCGAAAAATATGGAATCAACCGTCTTCGGTTTCTCTTTGAAAACTTGGATGATTTAAATACCCAGATTCAGTCAAAGAGTGATAATTCCCTTCTTATTTTCTGGGGTTCTCCTCAAGATGCCGTCCATTCACTTCAGTCCGCACTGGGAAATAAACTTACATTACTTTCTTCCGACTACTGTTCGGAACCGCATGGACGAAAGATTTCTGATCTCCTCGAACAAGGTTCCGCAATCAAAACCCATTTTCATCCTGCCACTCACACCATATTGGATCTGGAAGAAACCATTGCCCAGCCAGGTTTTAAAAATCCAAAATCGATGAAGGATATTGAAAAAATCTTTACTTCATCTTTTCCCAAAGATGCGGAGGGTTTTTTCAAAATTCCCACCCCACTTGAGGAACCTGCAAAAATAAAAAATGCACCGGACGACTTTTCTCTCACAAATATTTCCAGTCACTTTCCAGGAGAGGTTCATTCAGTTTCTTCCCTGAAAACCAAGTTTTCCGAACTTGGGTTCCTGCAAGCCACAAATGAGAATGCTCACTTCAAGGGCGGCGAAACGGAAGCACTTGTGCGACTGGAGCGCAAGGTTTCTTCTCAGACCGACTATGTGAATGGGTTCAGGAAGCCTAAAACATCTTCCACCAATCTTCCGGAAAACCCATTGGAGCCCAGCACCACCGGCTTGTCTCCCTACATTACGGTTGGCTCCTTATCTGTAAGACGGTTGTGGCAGGAAGTCGAAAAAGCCAACCGGCAAGGACCTCATTCCTCTCCACCGGAATCTCTTCATGGACAGCTTCTTTTCCGGGAGATGTTTTACATCCTCTCCTTATCCGTTCCCAATTGGGATTCTGATCAGGACAATTCAATGTGCAAAAAAATCAACTGGGGAAAGAATGATAAAGCCAAATTGTCTGCATGGACAGATGGGCAAACTGGATTCCCTCTGATTGATGCGCTGATGCGACAATTGGAAACAACCGGCTGGATGCACCACCTTGGACGCCATGCAGTATCCTGCTTCCTCACCCGGGGTCAACTTTGGCAGCATTGGAAAACAGGCCGTGATGTCTTTGATCAAAAGCTATTGGATAGTGACTGGGCTTTGAACAATGCAAACTGGTTATGGCTCTCCGGGGTGGCTCCTTTTTCCATGCCTTATTTCCGTCTCTACAACCCTTGTCCTGACGGAAAATCGAGCCTCAATGTGGACGCGACGGAAGCTAATTTCATCAGACACTGGGTACCCGAGCTGAAAAACTTCCCCGTCAAATACATCTACGAACCCCACCTTGCTCCACCGGCTGTACAGGAGGATGCCGGATGTGTGATCGGTAAGGATTACCCCGAACCGATGGTTGACCGCAAAGCCGTGGCCAAGGAAAACCTGGCTCTATTCAAAGCCAGCTTGAACTAGGATTTACCCACTTCTTAAAAAAGCAGCAAATTTCCATCCGCATCGCTTTTTTGTCCATTTTCTTCTCGTACGATTTCATTCATCCGAGCGTACCCGCGAATGGTTTCCAAAGTGTCCGCTTCCTCAATCTTTTTATCTTTCCGCCAGCGGTTTATTCTTGGAAACCGTAAGGCCACTCCTGATTTATGCCTTCCGGATGACTGGGCTCCTTCGAATGCAATTTCAAAAATCAGGCTTGGATTGACTCCCCGTACCGGACCAAACTTTCCAGTGATATTTTTTCTGACAAACTTGTCGACCTCTTCGATCTCCTCGTTGCTCAAGCCAGAATAGGCTTTGGCCACAGTTACCAGATTGCCGGAATCATCCCATACCGCCAGTGAGTAATCCGAGTATAGGTTCGCTCTTTTACCATGACCAAGTTGAGCACTCACCACTACCATATCGGCCAAAAATGGATCGACCTTCCATTTAAACCAAGCCCCCTTTACCCGCCCACTTTCATACTTCGAATCTTTTCTTTTCAGCATAAAACCCTCCACTCCCCGATCCCTGGATTCTTTCCTCCGAAGTTCAAGTTGCTTCCAGCTTTTTTCTTCGACCAGGGAAGATAAACCGAGAGGTAAATGGCCGGGCATTTTTGCGAGTAAATCTTCGAGCCTTTTTCTCCGTTCTGCCATGGGCAAAGATCGTAAATCTTCTCCATCTACCCTCAGTAAATCATAAGCCTGAAACCGGATTGGCTCTTTTCTTTGAATGGCCGGTCCGGGATTTTTTCGTCCGAGTCTTTTTTGTAATCTCGAAAACGAACGCAGTCCTTCCCCTCCCCATGCCAGGATTTCCCCATCCATACACAATCCGGAAGGAAGGTACGGAATACACTCGAGAACCTCAGGGAAAGATTCATCAATCGACTCTTCTCCCCTTGACCACAACATACCGGCACCCCCACCCGTGGTTAGAAGCTGGGCCCGGATGCCATCCCATTTCCATTCCACCTGCCAATCCTCAATCTCTCCAAGGGACTCGATCTCTTCCTGAAGCGGCGAGGCCAGGCAGAAAGGAAAGGGTCGGTTCATCCCATCTTTTTCTTCATCAGTGGGATCAAGAATATCTTCCATGGTTAGATCATCACAATTCCAATTCCCGGACAATCTTTGGGCAATCACGGCAGGTTCCACGCCTCCGACTTTTGCGAGAGCCTTGCATAAGTTCCCCTTGGATACCCCCATGCGAAATCCCCCCGTAAGGAGTTTATGAAAAGGTAACATTTCTTCGGTGGCGAGATGTTCCCATGCCTGGTAGAGAGTTCTTTTTCTTTCTTCCGTATCCATCGCACGCAATGGCAAAAGAAATTTCCGGATCGTTTCATTTAGCCCTAGAGCCTTGTTCCCCGAATCGGAACCGGCTAACAGCGAAACCGTCTCCGCAAGATCCCCTACCCGGTCGTGACACTCTTCAATCAACCAAACGGGAAGATTCACTTTCTCAGAAAGAAATGATCGGAGTTCACCGGTTTTGATTGCTCCCTTGATCCGATTACCGGCCAAAAACCAACACACCCAAATGGAATCGATGGGACAGGCATTCTTAAAGTAGGTAACTAAACGATCCAATCGATCGTTAGTCTTAGTCATGGAATCGAGGTCATGAAAAAGGGATGCAAATTTTTTCATTCTTCTTCCTCTCCCCGGATTTTGGCACCCTCCAGTACTGAGCAATTATAGCCTTGCTCCAGTAAATACCGGGTCAAGGCATCCCCATTTCCATGGGTTACCTTAATTTCTTCTGCCTCTGTCCCCTTAATCACAGTGAGCAAACCATCCCAATCAGCATGATCGGAAAGAATGAAACCACGATCGAGATTTCTCCTCCTGCGAGCTCCGCGTACGGCCATCCATCCCGAAGCAAACGCTTTACGTGCCGAACGAAATTTTCGGGTCCAGGTTGAATCTTCCACCGCAGGCGGAGCAACAATGATGGCTTGCCCGAAGTCATACTCCTGCCCTCTTTCTATTTTGGCAACCGGAGGAAGTTTAGCACCGGCTTTTTCATAGTGCTCCAGAAAAGGATACACTGCACTGTGTACATAAATCGGCCCGACTTCATGGTTCAATCCAGCCAAAACCCGCTGAGCTTTTCCCAAGGAATAAGCAAAAAGAAGCGAAGCCCGGCCTTCCTCTGCGTTCGCTGACCACCACTGATTCATCTGTTGATGAATCGTTTGCTCGGGCCGCCATCTGTAAACAGGCAGTCCAAAAGTACACTCACTTACATATCCATGGCATTTCACCAATTCGAAAGGCTCACAAGTTTGATCGGCCTGCGGTTTATAATCTCCACTGACCACCCAAACCTGTCCCTTAACTTCAACGCGGACTTGGGCAGAACCTAAAATGTGTCCGGCTGGATGAAATGATACACTGGCCTGCCCAATCTTGGTTTTTTTTCCAAATGGAAGGCTTTCGATCCTGGAATCCTGACCAATCCTTATTTGAAGGAGTGCTTTGCAGGGTTCTGAACAGAGATAAGAATCATGACCCGGCCTTCCATGATCACTATGGGCATGGGTAATAACCGCACGGCTTACCTGCCCTCTCGGATCAATAAAAAAGTCTCCCGCCGGGCAGTATATACCTTGTTTTCGTAATTCCAGTACTTCGTTTTTCAAAAGGTTGTCTTAGTTGTTTGGAGGCTAATTACCTGCTTTTGAAGCATGTTTTCGGATAATTTAACTTACTCCCCTATAAATATTTTCTAATATGTAACTATTAGGTGATCTTAGAATTACAACCCCTCGTTCTATTTACTGTTATGATCAACACTAAATCACCCACATCCAATCAAGGCGGAAATCTCGATCCGATCGGTAGATTCATTTCTGATCGCTCACGCATGGCACCCCCTACTAAGGAGGAGTGCGACAAATTATTCATCAAAATGTCTAAAGGCTGTGATGAAGCGAGAAAGGAGTTGATCGAAAGACATGTCCGTTTGGTTGCATCAATTGCACTCAAATTCCGCCAAACTTGCGTCCCCATGGAGGATATTATGGCGGAAGGAATCCACGGTCTTGTGGTTGCGCTTGATAAATTTGATCACACCCGAGGCATCAAGCTCAGCACCTATGCTGCCTGGTGGATTCGCCAGCGTATACAAAGGCTCATTGGTAAAATGTCCAGTGCAGTCGCTGTCCCCCACGATGTATCTCAGGGTAAAAGAAAAGAGAATTTAGTCCGCACTCAACTTTCCGTCGATCTTGGCAGAAATCCGTCCGAATCCGAAGTGAATGAAGTCCTAGGTAAAGACCGAAATCTTTCGAATCGTGTTAAATTTGCTCCGGGAGGCACACTTTCCTTGGACGAACCACTAGGTGAAGATTCTAACCAAACACTCGCTGATATGATGTCCGCGGAAGAAGAAGTTAATCAGTCCTACCGCGAAGACGGGTCACTTTCCGATGATATGTCCGTTGCACTCAGCTTTTTGGATAAGCGTGAAAGAAATGTTTTAGCCATGAGGTTTGGCATCGGGCAGGATGATTCGATGAAATTAGACGAAATTGCCGATGTGCTGAATGTATCCGGTGAAAGGGTCAGGCAATTGGAAGCTCTGGGCTTGAGAAAACTTCGTGCCGTGCTCATGCAAAGCGGAAAACTTGACTTTCGTCAGCTAGATAAGCTTGTTGGAAAAGATTTACGTGGTAAAACCAAAATGAGTCCTCTTGAACTATCACTCATTTTGGATTCAGCCGCGTAAATGTCATTCTCCATATCTAAGTGGGTACTCCCACCTCCTGAGACCTTCTCAGAGCCTCCTACTTCGGGTGCGAAAGTAGAATGGTTTCG
>JBMYOA010000089.1:0-7440 GCA_049598825.1 Opitutales bacterium
CGGTACTTTCCGCGTAAGTAGTTCTGACCCCAGGATGAAATTTCAAGGAGGCGAAGGAGAAGTAACCAAAGGGAAAGAGATAGAACCTTCACAAGTAAGGTTTCGCTCAGTAGTTCATTATGGTCAAGTACAGGATTGTAAAAGTTTCGCTGAAGTTTCTTCCAGAATGGATCTAAGGGAACCGTGATTAAGATAATCTTTGGCTTCGTTCGACCGAATCCATTTTCTTTGTCTCCATTCAGATTCTGGCCAAACGGCTAATTCATTTTTTACTTCCATCGGGTAAAAAGCCATTTGTTTACCTTTAATCTTGGCTGAAATTTTTTGATCTATAACTGATCCGATGATTCCAGCTTCCTCATATGCTTCCTGCAGAGCGGTTTCTTTTGACCCGAGTTTTTTCATCAGGTTCCCTTTGGGCAACCCCCAGTTTCCATTTTTGGTGGTGACAATCAAAAACTCGAGATTTTCAGAATCGATCCCGCGATAGGGAATAACCCCCCATTTGTTTACTCTTTTTTCCATAACCACACCAAATAAATATTTACCCTTATTAACAATTGTTAACAAGTCTAAATTTTCTTTTGTACTTTGAGCTACACGAATCTTGATTCATTCCGGTTAAATGAGTACAAAGATAATGATGTCTGCATCTTCTGAGCAAATGAGGGATAAAGACCTGCACTATCTGGAGGTCAGGAGTTTGAAAAAAGTTTTTTCTATGAGAGATGGGACTAAATTACCTGTAGTGGATGTACCTACTTTCAACATCAGAGCAGGACAACAGCTTGCGATTTTTGGGAAAAGCGGAAGCGGTAAAAGTACTTTTCTTAATCTTTTGGCAGGAATCTTAAAAGCGAACTCTGGAAGTATAAAAATTGATAACACTGATCTGACAGAGCTTCCTGAATCAGGGAGAGATCTCATGAGATCGAAAGTTATGGGTTATGTGTTCCAGTCCTTTCATCTTCTCCAAGGCTGCACAGCTTTAGAAAATGTTTTGGTTGCGATGGCTGTAAGCGGAAATGCCAATGAAGAAAAAGCCAAGGAGCTATTAACATTCGTCGGTATGTCTGAAAGAGAAAATTCGTTACCAGCTCAGTTATCCATTGGACAACAGCAGCGAGTTGGGATTGCTCGAGCTCTTGCGAATAGTCCAAAATTAATTCTGGCGGATGAGCCCACCGGTAGCCTGGATCCTGAAAATGCATCTCGCTCGATTGAACTGCTTAAATCTTTATGCAAGGCAAATGGTTGTGCTTTGATTGTGGTCTCGCATGATCCCAATATCATCAACTGCTTCGAACATGCGATGAAATGGGAAGATCTCAATAAGGTGGGGAAGGAGGATAAATGAATCTAAATTCAAAGGCCGGTCTTATTTTCTTTTTGGCAAGAAAAGGATTCAGGCAGCATTTTTTTGCTTCTTTGGTTGCGGCCTTTTCAATTGCTTTGGCAGGAGGACTCCTGCTTGGCACAATGAAAATTCAGAAGCAGACTCAGACCTCTTTTAACAATGCGAGTGGGGGATTTGATGCGGTGTTGGGTGCGAGAGGCTCAAAACTTCAGCTTATACTAAATGCTCTTTTTCATTTAGATGCTTCTCCGGGAAATCTTCCCTGGGAACAATATGAACTGATCAAAAACACTCCCGGAGTAAAGGAAGCATATCCTATCGCTGTTGGGGATAATTATCTTGGTTACAGGCTTGTGGGTACAGACCCTAAGTTATTTTACGATCATGAATGGAAAAAAGGAGAGAAATACAAATTGCGGCAGGGTCGAATATTTTCTGAAATGGCCAAGGAAGCTTTGGTTGGTTCTTTCGTTGCCAAAAAACTAAATCTCAAAATAGGTGACCGATTTCAACCTTACCATGGATTGAATTTCAAAGAAGATACCCAGCATGAGGATATCTATGTGGTGGTTGGCTTGCTTGAAGCTACGGGAACACCGAGTGATAAAGTGATTTGGGTTCCGATCAAAGGGATTCAGCTAATGGAAGGACACGACCAGGAAATGGCTCAGTCGGTTAGTGCTGTATTGCTGTCCTTAAAAGGAGCCGCAGGGTTCAACCTTGAAATAAGATATAATAGGCAGGGAAATCTGGCTACCTTCGCCTGGCCGGTCGCTGCGACTTTGGCATCATTTTTTGATAAAATGAACTGGTTCAGAGGAGTCCTTCAGGTAATTGCCTATGTGATTGCTGTGGTCGGCGTTTTAATGGTGGCCTCGACAATGCACTCTTCTCTTAATGAACGGAAAAGGGATTTTGCTATTCTCCGAAGCCTGGGATCCAGCCGGGTAATTGTGATGGGAGTTATCATGGGTCATGCCTGGTTGATTTCCCTGCTAGGGGCCCTGGGGTCTATTGTGATCATGCAGGGTATAGGATGGATAACTCAAACGATCATTGCGGAACAAACTGGAGTTTTACTCGATGGGATGAATCTACAATACGAGGATCTTTGGGTGATTGGCGGGATTATTTTAACCGGATTAATCGGAGGACTCGGGGCTGCAGTAAATGCCTACCGTTCCGATGTAGTCGATAACCTGCATCCTACTTCCTAAAACAGCGTTTTATGACAAACATGCTTGCTCATACTAAGCGTTCATTCATAAGAACTTCTCTCATGTATAAATTCAAAGATTTCTCGAACTTTTTCTTGCTCTTGGGAATCTTAGTCTTGGGAATTAGCTGCAGTGAACAGAGCCCTGAACCCGCAGATGACTTTCCAAAAGATATCGTTGGCGAGCCAATTATCGAAATGAGGGAGGCAGCCGTGCCGGATGAAAATCAATCCTTAGTTCTTTCGTCTGACGAAAATGAGAGCACAACTGGTGGAAAAGTTCTTGAAGAGGGCTTGGTGGTGAAAGGGCAGCCTCAACCCTATGACGAAAATAATTCAGAAGAAGCCGTAGTTTCCAACCTTCCTCCGCTTGATGAAGGCAGCGAATATAAACCATTGGCATTTCGTGACATGATGAATTTTGAATATTTGGTGGAATGGGAAAAGGACGGCCAGGACTTTGATTTTTCTGCCTATGCTCAGAGAGTACCAAAGAGATTACGTGAGAAATCCGGAAACTTGGTAGCTATCGAGGGTTTTATGATTCCCACGGTGGTGGACGAAAATAACGAAGTAAAAGAATTTCTACTTCTCCCCGATCAAATGAGTTGTTGCTTTGGTCAGACTCCTGAAGCCAATGGATGGGTAGTCGTCAATGCAAGCAAAGGCGTTGAAGTGATGATGGACCGCATCATCCGTGTTACCGGTCAGTTAACTGTCGAGGAGCGTTGGGATGAAGAATTTTTCGTCGGTCTTTACCACATGACATGCGACGAAATTACCGGCCCCGCTCTGTAAGCGAAGAATTAAAATTATTTCTTCTTATCTTTGGGCTTTTCGGAAGATGATGATTTTCCACCAACTGAAAGCTTAACCATGTGATCTGGGTCGCTGACAGATCCATTGTTGGAGGATGAACCTTTTTTAATCTTATCAACATTATCCATTCCATCAATCACCTGACCCCACACGGTGTATTGACCGTCAAGGAAAGAAGCATCTTCAAAGCAGATAAAGAATTGGCTATTCGCACTGTTGGGGCTGGAAGATCTTGCCATGGAGCAGGTTCCTCTAACATGTTTTTTATCGTTAAATTCTTCCTTAAGGTCAGGAAGGTCGGATCCGCCGGTGCCAACGCGGCCGGAATTAAAGTCTTTCTTATTACCAAACTCAACATCTCCGGTTTGAGCCATAAACCCGTCAATTACACGGTGAAAAACGACACCATCATATTTTCCTTCTCCAACAAGCTTTTTGATTCTTTCAACATGTTTTGGGGCAACATCTGGAAATAGCTCGATAACGACTGGGCCGTCTTTTAATTCGATCGTTAGTGTATTTTCGGGTTTAATAGGCTTTGCTTCTGTCATGGCAAATGGAAGCATGAGCAGTAGATATGCAAAATACTTCTTCATGTTTGTTATCTTTGGGTAAGGTAAGTTTTAATTATGTGTGTGAAGCAAATTAACTTACAGATATACCAAACTTCGTCGAGGGCAAAGGGTCGCTACTAAAGGGGGAGTCTCAGTTCAGGAAAAACTAAATCAATTGAGTAAGGGGTTGGCCTTTGTCCGAAAGAGTGAACGGTCTGCGGGTAGGGGAATAAATGATTTCATCCAATGGCAAGCCGAGGGCGTAGGCAATAGTCGCATTGAAATCAGGAATTTCGACTTTGTTCTCGACCACTTCCCGTCCTTCATCATCGGTTGCACCCCAGGTTTGACCTCCCTTGATTCCGCCTCCAGCAAGCATACAGGAAAAGGCTTTAGGATAGTGATCGCGTCCTTCATTGACATTGATTGTTGGAGTTCTTCCAAACTCAGTTGCCAGGACGACAAGTGTTTCATCCAGTAGGCCCCGTTTTGTGAGATCGTCAAGCAAGGCAGAAAGGGCCTGATCTAAAATGGCACACCTTTCGGGAACCCGAGTGAAATTATTCTGGTGAGTATCCCACCCACCCAATTGCACCTCTACGAATCGTACCTGTCTTTCCACTAGTCTTCTGGCGAGAAGCACTCCTTGTCCAAAATTATCACTACCATAAGATTCTCTCGTGGACGCAGTTTCTTCCTTCAAATCAAATGCCTTCAGGTCCTTGCTTTTCATTAAGCGAACAGCATCATCGTACATATTGGAATATGCATTTACATGATCCAAATTATATTTTTCCGTGAATTTACGATCGAGCTTTTGTGAGAGGCTCAAGCCCCGCTCGAATTTCTCTTCCGTCATTCCCCACAGTCTGCGGATATTTTTAAGTCCTTCATTTGGATTTCCCACTGCCAGGGGTTGATGAGATGTGGAAAGAAACCCGGAAAGGGGATGTCTGCTCCCACCGCTGACTACAACTGCACCAGGCAGGGTGGGGTTGAACCGGCCATCCAAGCGAGTCATCCATGCTCCCATACTCGGGTGCACGATGGTCGCTCGTTGTGCATAGCTTGTATGCATGAAATAATTACCCTGCTGGTGTGCTCCTTTGGTGGATGTCATGCCTCGAACGACTGCAATTTTATCGGCGTGGTTTGCAAGGAGTGGTAGGTTTTCGGCAAGTTGCAGGCCATCCGCTTTCGTATTGATAGCAGTTGTTGGCCCGCCGGTTTCAGTACCTGGTTTTGGGTCAAAAGTATCCAAATGGGTCATTCCGCCTGACATATATAAGTAGATGACATTTTTAGCTTTGGGGGCGTAATTCAGCGGACGATTCAATCCAAGTCCAGCACCTTTCAAATTATGGGCTGTAGCCCAAGGAAGAATACTAACCCCAAGAAAGCCTTTGGCTGCAAGCGAGACAAATCGTCTTCTATTTAATTCGTCTGAGAAAAGAGAATCTGATGTTTTCATGTTCTTAGTCATTGAGGGTGTTGGTTACTGAATAAAAGAAAATTGACGGGTGTTTATGAGGGACCAAGCAAGAGCAAAGTACTCACGGTTTTTATTAAATTGAGCCTGTGCGAGACTTTTTTCGATATTTTTCTGGTAGGCTTTTCTTTTATCCTTTGGGATTCTATCCGGTATTTTTTGAGAAACTGGCAAAGGGGATAACGCATTGGGGGAAAGCTCGTCAATGCAGGCACTGATTTCTAAGGCTGTGGGTTTCCGGTTAAGAATAGACAAAAACAGAACCTCAATTTTTTCCTGCGGTGTTTCGGCTTTTGCCAATTTTTTCATAAACGGAGAGTTCTTGTTAAACAAGGCTCCATAAAAAGTACCATTAAGCAGAGTAAGTGCCTGGGGCACAGATGCGTCTTGGTTTGAATTTTCGGCAACTTCCCGATCTGACTGCCCAAACTCCTGCAGGAAATGTCCTGGATTCGCCGGAGTTTGTAATTCGGAGGCTCTGTAAATTCCGGAATTGAAGCCTTTCCATCTGTCATTCTTTTTGTAGGGGTTACTGTTTCCATAGAGTGAGCGAACATCAAAGTCCGGGCCCATAATGAGTTTGGCAAAAATGGTTCTCTGTTGGTTGCGTGCTACACCATATTCTCTTCGCAATTTCGCTACCGCCTCCCGATCATCAGCCTCCTGTGCTTCCCGAAGTTTCTTTTGAATATTTTCCATTTGATCATTGATCTCTTTGCTGGCTTTGGAACCTTTGCGGGCAAGTTTGACCAATTTTTCCTCATCCAAACCGTAGACTTTCTCTTCATATTCTTGAAAACGATTGAGTCGTTCTTCGATTATTTCCGAATTGAGTTTCCTTTCATCTGCATCCGGTATGGACAGGGATACCAGCGAGTCCCAAATTTGTTCGGCAGTCATTCTTTCGAGAAGGGGTGCCTCGAAATAATATGGGGTCTCGATATTTGGAATGAAGGAAGGGGATGAATTTTCAAATGCACTGACTTGAAAAAGGATTTTTTGAAATTCGCTCAGATCGTAGTCCACACGAACCATTAATTTCTCGAGGTGTTCGAGCAAGGCAGGGATCGAAGCGGTGGTGTCGTCGCGCCAATCGTCTACTGGTTCAACCAGTCCCCGCCCGAAAACTTTTTTCCACATCCGATTTGCAATGACTTTGGTAAATCTCGGATTTTCCGGATCGATGATCCATTGGCCGTAGGCATGTACTTTAGATTCACCTTTTTCAGTCTTCAGTTCATTCTCAAAAATCGGGGAAGCGGTTACCGGAGACTTGGGTTTTGCGTCATCATACTGATAATCATGGGGGAGATTTAATTTCCTTTCCGTATGAGTGGCCCCATACCGTAAAGGCCTGAGCATCTCCTGCAGAGATCGGCGCAGGGCAGCAGCTTCCTTGCTCTGTGTTTTTTTCTTTCTGTCCTTGTAGGAAAGGTTCTTATTTTTTTGCTCAAAATGCTTTCGTATCTTGCTTTGAATGTCTCCACCCCTGGATGAAGTTATACCATAAGTGTAGGAAGCCATCTGATAATATTCCATCTGGGTCCAGCGATCGAACGGATGGTTATGGCATTGAGCACAAACCATCTGGGTTCCCAAAAAGACCTGAGTGGTATTTGACATATTATCAAGGGGCATACCCGCATCTCGCAGGTAGTAACCAACCGCACCATTATCCCAGGGATATCCTTCAGCGGTTACTAAATTGTAGGCCATTTGATCAAAAGGAATATTTTTTTCAATCTGCTCTTTTACCCAATGGACATAGAGTTGGCCTGCACCTATTTGATTACCTCCACGCATTCTTGACTGAAGTCTCAGCAAGTCAGCCCACCAATTAAACATTTGGCTTTTGTATGCGGAGGATTTGATCAGTCGATCAATTAACAGACGTTTCTTTTCGGAAGATGTGTCCGCCAGAAAAGAAGTGATTTCATCATGGGTCGGGATTCGCCCGGCGGCTTTGAGGTATATTCTTCGAGCCCAAAGAGCATCATCCAATTTT
>JBMYOA010000090.1:0-7439 GCA_049598825.1 Opitutales bacterium
AGATTGGTTCCCAAATTGGCCCAGGAACCACCACGCAAAACTTTGTTGGTTCCACTCAGTGCTCCTTCCGGATCTGTTTGGTCATCGGTAGAATAATCTCCGTACCAATCATCGACCCATTCCCAGACATTTCCATGCATATCAAAAAAGCCCCACGGATTCGATGGAAATTGACCAATCAATCTGGTTTTGCCGGCACTTTCCCGGTAGGCCGCATTTTTAAGAAAAATTTCATTACCCCATGAATAAAGGGTGGCGGTTCCTGCCCGACAGGCATACTCCCACTCCGCTTCAGTAGGTAGACAATAAGCCCACCCTTTATTCAGACGTTGGTCTCGCCTTTCCAAATAAGTAAGACGGGCACAAAACTCCTGCACATCTTTCCAGCTGACCTGTTCGACGGGAAGACTCGGGCCTTTAAAACGACTCGGGAGGGGTTTTAAATCTTGCACATTATCTTCCATCACCAACGCGTACTGGCGTTGTGTAATCTCATACTTACCCAAATAAAAGCCTTTGGTTAATTCCACATTGTGAGGCTTTTCATCCATGATGCGGACGGGACTATTAAATGGACTGCCCATCTGAAAACTTCCAGCAGGAACCCATATCATTTCGATGCCGGCAAATTTTACATTATGAATGCCCTGAGGCTTAAAGGGTGATGTTTTTTCTATTTTTGTCTTATCAGACTGAAGGGGGATTTTAGCTTCTTTGGGAGTCTTAGGGTTCCTTTCTGCATCAGAAGAATTTTGATCTGATTCCCCGCACCCGAAAAATCCCCCGATCAATAAAATGCTCAGCCAAAATCTACACATCCCTAGAGCAAACCATTGCAAATATAATTCGTCAAGCTGGAGGGCAAGTTTCTCGAATCCAGAAAGAGATCTAACTACCCAACTTTAGGTGCTTTAATTCTTCGCGTAGTCTTTCAACCGGAAGGCCGATGACATTGGAGAGGGAACCTTCCCATCTTTCGATAATCATATCAGGGTTGGTTTGAATGGCGTAGGCGCCGGCTTTGTCTAATGGGTCCACCACTTGGAAGTAAGACTCTATCATCTCCCCGGATAGTTTTTTGAAAGTTACAAAACTTTCCTCGGAAAAGATGATTTCCTTATTCAGGAAGATATTTGTTAAACATAGGCCTGTAGCCACCGTATGTGTTTTTCCCGAGAGAGTAAGAAGCATCTTAGTGGCTTGCTCCATATCCCGGGGTTTACCGAAAGGTTTTCCCTCGAGAAACACCAGTGTGTCAGCCCCCAAGACCCAGGCCTTTGGATATTCCCGAGCAACATCCCCTGCTTTAATTTTGGCATTTTCTGAAATAAGAGCAACCGGACCTTGCGGGTGGATTTTTATTTCCTCTGCAGTCGATGGAATGACCTGAAATTCAGAAACAAGCTCCGATAATAATTCCTTTCTTCTGGGAGAACCCGAGGCTAAAATAAAAGTTCCTGATAGCTTCAGGTTCGCCTTTTGTTGATCAATTTCCATACTTGTAGGTTGTTTATGTTAAATTCTAAACAAATAGCAACGAGATGAGGATTGGATATGCTCAACTGAACACCACCGTTGGTGATCTTGATGGCAACTTAGCCTTGGGAATGGATGCCTATGAGCAGCTATGCGGTCAGGGAGTGGATCTTATTATTTTCCCTGAACTTTTTCTCTGTGGCTACCCACCAAGAGATTTATTACATAAACAAAACTTTCTTCCCGATGTCCAACAGGCTTTGCTTCAATTTGCCAGACAAGTCGGTCCCACCCCTGCCCTCATTGGGTATGCTGAGATAGATCCCCAGCCTTCTTCATTTCGAAAAGCTTACAATTCTGCGGCATGGTGCGAAGGCGGTGAAATCAGTCAAATCTTCCGGAAGCGTCTCCTGCCAACCTATGACGTCTTTGATGAAGACCGCTATTTTAGTTCCGGTAAAGTACCATTGACCCGAATATTTAAAGGTCGAAAAGTAGCGGTTTCGATCTGTGAAGATGTTTGGAATGTTGATTCCTCTCTTCACTCACAAAATCCAATTTCAGAAATTTGCGAAGAAAAGCCCGATTTATTGATAAATCTTTCAGCCAGCCCCTGGCACCAAGGAAAACAGGAACAAAGAATAGAACTCTTATCCAAAGTCGTTAAACAGGTAAACTGTCCGCTTTGCTATGTAAATTCAATAGGGGGTAATGATGAATTAGTTTTTGACGGTCGATCCCTGGCGATGGGAGTAGACGGCGAAATCATTTTTCAGGCAAAGGCATTTGAGGAATCGATTGCAGTGCATGAACTCGAAGAAAACATCGCATTCGAAACCACGGAATCATCGGCACAGGAATCCCTTCGTAAAGCTTTGGTCTTAGGAGTGCGGGATTATGCTCATAAAACAGGGTTCACCAAAGCCCTCATCGGGTTGAGTGGTGGCATTGATTCAGCCGTCACCGCAGCGATTGCAGTCGAAGCACTTGGTTCCCAAAATGTAATCGGAATCAGTCTACCCTCTGCAATCTCCAGTGAGCACAGCAAAGAAGATGCCCGTCAATTGGCTGATAACCTCGAAATTGAATTTCACACCTTACCGATTACTTCTCTGGTTTCTTCTGCCAATCAGGCGTTGGAGAATCTTTTTGAGGGTCAAGAAGAGGATGTGACCGAAGAGAATTTACAGGCACGATCACGGGGACTTTTACTGATGGCGGTGTCCAACAAGTTTGGAGCATTACTTCTGACAACTGGAAATAAAAGTGAATTGGCCGTGGGCTACTGTACCCTCTATGGAGATATGTGCGGAGGGTTAGCCGTAATCGCCGATGTGCCCAAAACCGAAGTCTTTGCCCTCGCCAGGTATTTAAATAAAGATTCCGAAATCATTCCGCAGAATACAATTGATAAACCACCCTCCGCCGAATTGCGTCCCGATCAAATGGATAGCGATTCCCTGCCAGACTATGAACAATTGGATGAAATCCTCCACGCTTATGTGGAAAAAGGGAAATCCATAAAGTCCATCATTGCAATGGGTCACGCGTCTGAAATTGTGCATAAAATTATTCGCCTGGTGGACATCAATGAATACAAGAGGAAACAGGCCGCCCCTGCCCTCAAAACCACGCCACTCGCTTTTGGAGTGGGAAGAAGAATGCCGATCGTGCAAAAATACCAAAACTAAATCTATTTATGAATCAATCCCAAGTCCTTTTTGAAAAAGCCCAAAAACTTATCCCCGGCGGAGTAAATTCACCCGTCCGGGCGTTTCGATCGGTAGGTGGATCTCCTTTTTTTACCAAGCAAGCCAAGGGGGCAAAACTGACCACGGCCGATGACCAAGAATTAATCGACTATGTCTGCACATGGGGTCCTGCCATTCATGGGCACGATCATCCTAAAATCAGGGAGGCGATTGCAGATGCACTTACGAAAGGCACCAGCTTTGGTACTCCGGGACCGGCCGAAGTGGAAATGGCCGAACTGATCTGTGAGGTCGTACCCTCTGTGGAAAAAGTGCGCATGTGTAATAGCGGCACCGAGGCAACGATGTCAGCAATCCGTCTAGCCCGCGGATACACCGGTCGTGATAAGATTATCAAATTCGCCGGTTGCTACCATGGACATGTCGACAGCTTGCTCGTTAAAGCCGGGTCCGGTGCCATTACATTAGGCAATCCGGATAGTGCAGGAGTCCCCTCTAGTTTTGCTGAGCAAACTATTGTGCTGCCGTACAATAATTTAGAAGCTGTTACTGAAACATTCACGAATCATGGGGATGAAATTGCCGCCATAATCGTGGAACCTTTTCCTGCCAATTGCGGATTAATCCTCCCCCTACCCGGCTATTTACAGGGACTCAGGGATCTATGCACAAAACATAAATCCGTGCTCATTTTTGATGAAGTCATGACGGGCTTCCGCTTAAGTATCGGAGGAGTGCAACAGGAAACGGGTATTACTCCGGATTTGACTGCAATGGGTAAAATAATCGGCGGTGGATTGCCAGTTGGAGCCATTGGGGGAAAGGGAGAAATCATGGATTACTTTGCCCCGCTTGGCCCCGTCTACCAAGCAGGCACTCTCAGCGGAAACCCCCTTGCCATGGCCGCAGGAATCGCTTCCCTTACCTTATTAAAAGATGAGTCTCCCTACAACAGGCTCAAAAATTTCGGAAATAGCCTCGCTCAGGGGTTTCGGGAAATTGCAGATGATAAAGGAATCCCCTTGCAAGTACCCCAGACTGGGTCGATGTACTGCTTATTTTTTAGTGATAACCCTGTAACCAATTTTGATCATGCAATCGATAGCAAGCATGAATCTTTCAAATCTGTCTTTCATAAAATGCTCGAAAAAGGAGTCTATCTGCCGCCTTCGTCCTATGAAACCTGCTTCATAAGTGCTGCCCATACCGATGAAGATCTTGACAAAACACTGGATGCATTCAAGTCGTCGATCTGAGATTAAAACTGTTTCCGTTGACAAGCGTTTATGACCCTTTCTACTAACTAATTATGCAACTTTGCAAAATATCCCTATTGATTTCTCTATTCATACTGGCTCCCTTGCATAGTGATGAGCCGAGAAGTTTTCCTTTTTATGAGGATTATCTCAAAGACTCTGATTTCCGTGGATTTCTAAAAACGGCCAAAGAGTTTTTGGAAAAGAATCCGGACGCACCCGAAGCCCCCAGGCTAGTCTATGACTTCATGATGGTAGGAAAAGCCGCGAGCGATGTAGAAAGTGTTAAATTTGCGACTAATCTACTTCTGTTCAAGCATACCAAGAGTTTACCCAGTCTTAATTTCATCAGTTCATTTGATCGTGGCTCTCCAAGGCTAATAGAACTGCTCAAGGCAAAAGCTGAAGAGGGGAACCTCGCAAGTAAAGAATTTGCTGCTGCATATTGCAGGGCCATCCTTTTCATAGCACGAGCCCAAGGACCAGAACTTCTCAAGGACCGATCCCTTCGATTAAGAACGCATCTATTAGCCCAGAAGGCAGGGGTGAATGAGGTACTATCCGTCTCAGCAGAGTCCCTGCGCAAGCTATCTCTGGAAGACTCCAGTTTCGGAAAAATAACCAAGATCGCATTGGATGAATCCTTGCCTTTAGAGAAGGTGAAAGCAATGAGCTCATTATCTGGTCGGGACGCCGATTTCTGCAAATCATTCTTCCTCGCCCAACTCGATGAAAAAGAGGCGAATTCGGAGAGCATGGTTTTATTTAAAATCGAACAGGCTGTATTTAACAAGAGCCCCAAACCTCTGGAAGGAATCAAATTGATCGATACCCTCCCATCCCAAAAACGAAAAGAATCTAAAATTCGCTTCACTGAGGCCGTTTGCTTACATTTCGACGATCGCAAAGATGAGGCGATTAAACTGCTGGAATCGATGATCAATCAGAAAGGAACAAGTAAGGAATGGAAAGAAACTGCCAAAGCTTATGCCCAAGGACTTGAGTTTTTAGAAAACCGGAAATCAGTCCTGGCTGAAGCTCTAGGAAAAGCAGTTTCCAATCTTAAAAGTGATACAGATGCGTTGTTCTTATCTGCAAAGTACCAGACTGAAAAGAATGATGTTTACGAAATTTATCTTGGAACTTCACAAAAGGATAAACATTTCGAGATTCAACTTCATCGAGGAGGAAAAGTAATCGTCGCATACCGAACAGTCGAAAAAAAATCCTCTATACTTCAGCCAGATTCTGAAACAATCTTAAGTTTTGAAAGCATGGGGGCACTCCCTGTTCCAAAATTTGGGATAACCAGAGAGGTAGAAACGGGGACATTTAATTATAATTTCAATTTAAATTTCAGTTCCTCTTTTGATGAATTTGTGGAGGAGGGGTCCAAGATTACCGAAAATGCTTATTTAGCTACACCTAAAGGAAGAGAAGTTTTAATCACTCATATTTTAAAGACCAAGCCGATGTGGTTAGGTCCTGCCCAGACTATTTCCGGCGGAACTTCATTCCCGATATCCCTATACTCAAATGATGAGGATCAGGTAAGTCGGGGTTCCCTCAGTTTCGACCTGTCTGGGAACTTCAAAACAGTCAACTTCGGGTCTTTTTCCATCAATCAAATTAAATTTGGCGATAAAGAAATCCTTAGGTCTTTACCCGCATGGCCCAAGCTACCTTCAGAAAATAAAGAGAAGTTCGACTTTCCTCTTTTCATGAAAATTCTTGGTGAAGCAACGCAGGGGTTTCAGTAAGAAAAACATTTATTGCAGGGCTATCAATGGACTGGCACAAAGCTGCCCTTCTTTTGTTTTGGAGCTTCCAAAATTTTTCTGCCCTGGCGCAAGAGTCTTTTCAACTGATTGAAGATGTAGAGTATTTGCCAACCGGAAACCCAAGGCAAAAACTTGATCTGTTTGTAAGACCAATATCCCAAAAGAAACAACCTTCAAAAACGAACCCCCTCCCGCTTGTCGTCTGGGTGCACGGTGGCGGTTGGCAACATGGAGATAAAAAAAGTGCCCGACGGGATGACCGGCTACCCCGAATTCTTCAAACAGGCAGATATCTGGGAGCGAGTATCAATTATCGACTCAGTAACCAGGCAAAATGGCCTGCTCAAATTCAGGACTGTCAAGAAGCTATTCGATGGTTAAGAGCAAATGGTTCTAATTATGGAATTAATACTGATAAAATTGCAGTTTGGGGTTCATCTGCCGGAGGCCACCTTGCCTCGATGTTGGGAGTTTTATCGAATCTTAAAGCAAGTGAGATTGCTCCATCTGAAAAAGGACAAAAACCATCCGGACGGGTTCAGGCAGTTATAAATTATTACGGTCCCAGTTCATTCCTACGGATGGATGATTACCCGAGTAAGATTGTTCATCACTCCCCCAATTCTCCTGAAAGTAAATTGCTGGGGTTCCCCATTCGGCAAAAACAAGAACTCGCCAATGAGGCTTCTCCCTTTCACCATGCAGCCAAGAACCTGCCACCCTTTATTCATTTTCATGGTACGCATGATGAATTAGTACCTTATAACCAGTCGGTTATTTTTCACCAAAAGCTGTTATCGCATGGGAACTCGAGCAGCCTGATTACTGTTCAAAAAGGTGGCCACCTTATGCCATCAGACTATACCGAAAAATTCGTGATTCCTTTTTTAGATTTCCACTTTTACAAACGGGGAAATTTACCTGAGAGCCAAACAAGAATGGTTCCTAGATGAAAACCGAAAGTCATCAAAATCATTTGAGCTAAAAGTCAACCCAACCTGAGTTACCGCTTTCAAATAAGTAGTATTGCCCGCTTTGGGATCCACTTCCCACATACCCCCACTGTTGAGAAGATTGAATGAAAAAGTAGGGAAAGACATCAAGATCAGTCCATACCCACTCCAACGAATCCTTCCACATCCATGTATCTCCATCCTTGGATTGAACGATATACAACCACCCCATCGAGGAGTGATAAACCCAAGGAAAGAACT
>JBMYOA010000091.1:0-7425 GCA_049598825.1 Opitutales bacterium
CGACTTTTCCTTCAGCAAGATGACGGAAAGCGTTCCTTTCACGGTCATGCTGCCCAAAGCAGAAATAACCCGAAAGAACAAAAAGAAAGGAGAGTTTGATTCGCATTTTTTCAGTTAATGCAAATCAACAAATAAACTCTAGAAAATTTATTCATCACCGAGAAATTAATCCCAGGTGCTATGACTTAACTAGAAGAAGAATTCTTAGATAAAGAAGAGAAGATGCATAGAACCGATCTCACTGCGTGGTTTAGAAATTCCATTCGATTCCAATACCCACATGGAAAAAGTCTTTAAGCTGATCATCCCCGGCATAAGTCAAATCCCGATCTATTGCCCAACTTTGGGTACCATGGCCGACCAGGGAAAAATTTTCATTCAATGCTCTTTCCCCAGACAAACTGAATGCAAAATAATTCATCCCATCATGACCATCTGAAACATACCCTTCATTCCATCCGAAAATTCCGTTAGCAGAAAGTTCAGCCGCCTCACTTATTGAGAAGGATTTCCCATTCGACCATTCGAGGAAAGTTCCATCCGCATCCACCGAATAAGTTGCATCCAATGCTGATTCCATATCCCAAGGTAAGTCACCATAACTAATACCCACAGACCACTCATCATCAGATTCATCATCCTTAGCGAAAACCAAATGGGTATAACCCGCATAAAACTCAAACCCATTCATTTCTTGCGTAATCGACAAATTATACTGCCATTCATCGTAGGAATGATCTGAGGATCGACCATACCATACCCCGCCTGAAAAATGATCATAGCCAAGTTCGAAAGAGCCTGACCAGAGAGATTTACCATTCAATGCGTCTCTTCCTTCTGAAAAGTAACGACTCTCCCAACCCGCATGCGAGTGAGACTCAAATATTTGATGGGCATGAAACTTTTGAAATGGTCGGGAAGTCTCAGCATCGTGAGCAAGAACGGCATGGGTAATCACTAAAAACAATGAACTGAAAAGGCTGATTAATTTTTTCACAGCCCCAAAAAAAATTATTATTCAAGGATCGAAGCAACCCGAAACATGTAAATTACTAAAATTTTGGGTGGCATGAAGTTGGATAATTCGGTGAATCAAAGACCTAAACTAATTCAAATGAATATCATGATATTTTTGTATAGTTTTCAGGCTCGCCATTATTAACAAATTAAAATACTGTGAATAACTTTAGCCAAGCACAAGAACCGGTGCTCACGAGTGGAATGGATGGAAGTTGGAGTATGTGAGCGAGTGTTCGACCTTTTTGGCAGATATTGAAAAGCAAACGAACCCACATTCACATGACCCAAGACATTGAAATTCAGGAAGCTTCGGCTACGCCCAAAAGCTTCGAAGATATGGGATTGGCTGAGCCAATCCTTCAAGCAGTCCGCAAAGCAGGCTACGAAACGCCCTCACCCATACAGGAATGCTCGATCCCTCCTATCTTAGAGGGTAGAGATCTACTGGGTGTTGCCCAAACCGGAACCGGCAAGACTGCAGCTTTTTCGCTGCCCTTGCTCTCCAGACTCGACGAATCCGTTAGGGGAGCCCAAATTCTCGTCCTGGCACCTACTCGTGAACTTGCGTTACAAGTAGCTGAGGCTATGGAGGGATTTGCAGAAAATTTGTCCCAGTTACGGGTGGTCGCCGTCTACGGAGGCACCGGATACGGCGAACAGATCAAAGAATTTAAAAGAGGTGCTCAAATTGTCGTCGGGACCCCCGGGAGAATTATGGATCATATCGAGAAAGGGTACTTAAAACTCGATCATCTCCAGACCGTGGTTCTCGATGAAGCAGACGAAATGCTTAGCATGGGCTTCATCGATGACATCAAATGGATTCTTGAGCATACTCCTGCCGAACGGCAGACTGCCCTCTTCTCGGCCACCATGCCCAAACCTATCCAGAGGCTTGCGGAGAACTACATGCAGGACCCCGTTAAAATTACCATCAAAGTTAAGGCGGAGAATTCACCCAATATTCGGCAACACTTCATCAAGGTACGTCAGCACGAAAAGAGGGATATGTTGCTGAAACTCTTGGAAATCGAAAAGTTTGATGCCATGCTTATTTTCGCCCGCACCAAAAACGCAACCATGGAAATTGCGGAAAAACTTCAGGGCAAAGGGTATCCAGCCGAGCCGCTCAATGGCGATATGCCCCAAAACCTCCGGGAAAAAACAGTCGATCGCTTGAAACGCGGTAAAATTAATGTGCTGGTTGCCACCGATGTGGCAGCAAGAGGCCTGGATGTCGACCGAATCACTCATGTGCTTAATTATGACGCACCCTTTGATTTGGAATCTTACACACACCGGATCGGACGCACCGGACGGGCCGGCAGGGAAGGCGATGCCATTATCTTTGTGACCAACAAAGAGATGCGCATGCTCAAGGCGATCGAGCGGACATTGAAAGTCCCTTGTGCGGAGTACATATTCCCTACCTTGGAGGAAATGAATGAACGCCGGGAAGAGGAATTCTTCAACCGCATCGAAGAAGGAATGAAGGGGGAATTGGGGGACTATCGCAAAGCCCTCCAAAGACTTGTCGAGGAAACAAGCAAGGACACACTTGATATTGCCGCAGCTCTTGCCTTTCTTGCTGCGGGCAAAAAACCACTTTTCTATGACAGCATGCCCAAAATCGAATCCAAACGGGCACGCAGGGAGGACCGCCGGGATCGGGACCGTGGAGACAGGGGTGACTATAATTCAAGGGATGATGGACGCTCCGAACGGAAGTCTTTTCGGGATGACCATTTACAGAGCTACCGCATTGAAGTGGGAGAATTCCATGGAGCACAAAAAGGCGACATTGTCGGAGCGATTGCCAACGAAGTAGGATTGGACCCGAGAAGTGTTGGAAAGATCCGCATGTTTAAAGATCATTCCTTTATTGATCTCCCCCAGGATATGCCAAAGGAAATACTGGACGCTTTAAAAACTGTTTGGGTACAGGGACATCAGATGAATATTTCCATCGATAAAGGCCGCCCCCGCCCTGGAGGCAAAGGAGGCAAGTTTAAGAAAAGCTTCGGAAAAGGTAAAAAGTTCGGCAAAGGCAGAGACTTCAAAAAGAAATCAAAACCCAGCTTCAGGAGTTAAAACCTACTTCTTACCGGTCACCCACCGGACTGCATTTCCGAGCATATCTAGATACTCTTTAGTCGACATAGTCGAATTATGGTGCCCCAGGGTGGTGGAAAAGATTCTCCCTTTGCCATGAGTGTTTACCCAGACACAAGCCTGTGGCTCTTTAGGATTTTTGTTTGCTCCGTTATCACCATAGGCAAGAACCGTAGTACCTTCATAAACTTGTTGGACATTATATAATTCTCCCTCTGGAGTCATCCAACCATCTGGCATATCTTTCATGATGGGATGCTTGGCATGTTTTTTTACCTTATTCACCGTAATCGCTGCCTTGGGTCCATGCCCCTTGGAACTCGCCCCAAGCATTTCGGGCCAGGCTTTCTTTTCACCTTCCTTAGCAGGAATGCTCCAATGATAAGAATGCATCGCACAATGTAAGGCGATCGCAGGTTTACCGGCCTTGTGAACTTCGGTAATGGATTTAACGAATGCTGCATCCTTCTCATGAGCAAAGCAATGGTTGTAGACAACATAGTCATAACCATCCGCCCAACCTGACTGACTAAGCTTGGCTTTACTCTTTTCCTGATCCATTTCAAAAAAGATATCCCATTTAGTAGGCACACGCTCACTAATCCCCTCACTGATAATATTTTTCTGATTGGGATAATCATGACAGCAGCCACCGGTGATCATAAAAGCTTTGAGGGGCTTTTTCTTACCGTGATGGTCGGCAGATACAAGCAGCGTGGAAAAAATAAAGAGCAGGCTGGTAAATAATTTCATTGGTGTAAGTTTTTGAATATCGCGATCATTCGATGCGAGGATTGTTTTTTTGACAAGCACGGAATGTTACTCCGCCGAAATTTGCCATTCGAGGCAACGGGTAGAATGAGAAGAGATTCCTGCTTTTGTGTCGCAAATTAACAGAAAAAAGACGCAAAATTGCCTAATTTTACCTTGTTTGCACTTTTAAAAATAATAACAATTAAAAATATGCCAGAGTTTCCAAAAATTTGCTTAAAATTGACCATCGTCTTGATGGTTGCGAAATTGATTGTTCTGCATGCAGCAAATTCCCCCGAAAACATTGCTTCATCCACAAGGAAATTTTCAAAGGAGGAGAAGGAATGGTGGGCCATCCAACCATTACGAAGTCCAAAGGTGCAAGCCGAAGGCAACCCAGTCGATTATTTCATCCAAAGGAAACTGGATAAACAAAACCTAGGACTTTCCGGACAGGCTGACGCCTATGAATTCATTCGTCGGGCAACCCTTGACTTGACCGGCCTTCTCCCTAGTTCCAGGGATGTACTGCGCTTTGCAGAATCTTACAAAAATAACCCAATACTGGCCAAGGAGACTCTGATCGATAAACTTCTGGCTTCGTCCGCTTATGGTGAACGCTGGGCGACTCACTGGCTCGATGTCGTCCGTTTTGCCGAGTCTGACGGGTACCGGGAAGATGCCTTTCGTTCTACCGCTCATCATTATCGCGACTATGTCATCAGGAGCCTGAATCAGGATAAACCCTACGATCAGTTCGTACGCGAACAACTTGCAGGAGACGAGATAGAACCTCAGGACTTTGATCATATGGTTGCCACAGGGTTTTTAAGGCACGGGGTTTATGAATGGAATCAACGAAATGCCCGCATGCAATGGGAATTGATCCTCAATGAAATGACCAATGTGACCGGTGAGGTTTTCTTGGGGTTGGGGATGGGATGTGCCCAGTGCCACGATCATAAGTTCGATCCCATTCTGCAGAAGGATTACTATTCCCTGCAAAGTTTCCTTTCCAGTGTTTGGTGGCCAGAGGATCAAAAACTAGGTAAAAAAGAACAACTTGAGGAATTAAAAAAATGGGAAGAGCAGACCTTTCCCATCCGTAATCAAATCGAGCAGATCAAAAAAGAACTTTTCCGCGGTGACGAAAAGTCGGTGGTTAAACAATTCCCGGAGGATGTCCAAAAGCTGTATTATAAAAAGAAAGAGGAGAGAACTACCTATGAACAGCAACTTGTGGAAATGGTGAACCGTCAGGTATACAGAAAATGGACACGTACGAAGTGGGACGAAAAAATAAAAAAGAAAAAGGATCTAAAGAAGAAATATGAGGATTTAAATCTTCAGCTGGCCAGTTTTTCGCCCAAGCCCTCATTGCCTCAGGCATTCATCACCACCGATCTATCCGCAAACCCTGCAAGGACCTACATCCCTGGCCGAAAAAAAGAGGAAACCACCCCTGCTTTTCTTACCCTCCTCGGACTTCCCAAGCCGGAAGTGCGTAAAACCCCGCATGGTACCACCGGACGCCGACTCGCGTTGGCCAACTGGATCACTTCATCCGAAAACCCCCTTTCCACCCGGGTAATCGTCAATCGGGTCTGGCAAAAACACTTTGGTCAGGGTCTGGTTAGCACCGCCAATGATTTTGGCTTTTTGGGCGAACCCCCCTCACACCCTGACCTTCTCGACTACTTAACCAATTACTTTTTGGAAAATGACTGGAAGCTCAAACCCCTACACCGTCTGATCATGTTGAGTGATACTTACGGACAGACTACCCGTCGTGAACCCGGGGATCAGGAAATGACTACTGATCCTCAAAATCAGTTTCTCTGGCGATTCCCCCCACGACGGCTCTCCGCAGAGCAAATTCGGGACTCGATGCTTCAGGTTTCAGGCGAATTAAAAACAAAAAATGGAGGGAGCTCGGTCGACGGAAATTCTCCTCACCGCAGCGTCTATGTTAAAAAAAGAAGAAATTCTCCTGACCGCATCCTTGCAGCCTTCGATACTCCAGCGGGCTTTGCATCTTCTTCCGAGCGGTTGGTCACAACCACTTCCACTCAGGCACTCCTTCTGCGCAACAACCCATGGCCCCACGCAAGGGCTGCCGCTATGGGCCGAAAATTTTCTTCCATTAAATCACAAAAGGAAGCCACTTCCCAAATATTCCTTGAAGCTTATGGCCGACCCGCCAGTGAGGCCGAACAGGAGCTTGCCGCCAGTTTCCTCAACCAATGGTCCGGGCAAGATCCATTGAAGGTCGAACCCCAAAAGGACGCGATCAAACCACAGAAACTAGAAGACCTATCCCTTTTTCAGGATGGAAAACCCCGGATCTACCAGCGGAACAGTCGAGACCTGGGAAGTAGTTGGACCATCGAAGCGATCGCCAAACTCGATCGTATTCATGCCAATGCTCATGTGAATACAATCCTAAGCCAATGGTCAGGAAGTAATCAAAAACCGGGTTGGACCTTTGGAATTACCAGTGCAAAATCAGCCTACGAGCCCCGCAATTTCATTTTGCAACTGACCGGAGAAAATGTGGGAGGTGATGTGATCTACCGGGTGATCGACTCCAACTTGCAGGTACCCCTGGGGAAAAAACTTTATCTTTCCTGTACGGTCAATTTATCGGAAGACGGCCAATCGACCGCAAACTTTGCATGGAAGAACCTCGACGATCCCTCCAGTAAGTTCAATGAAGCCCAAGTGGAGCATGAAATCACCACTCTTCAAACCATCACATCCGATCAGCAATTTCTTGGGGGCCGATCGAATGGACAGCATTTTTGGAACGGACAACTGTCAAGCCTCCGCATATCCACACCCTCCATTACAAAGGATAATTGGCTAATTCAGAGTGATCAGGACGAATCTTCCCGTAAGCAATACGGAGAATACCTTGATTTTAAATCTTCGCCCCTTGCTGTCCTCAAAAGCGCTGGATTCGCCCTCAAGTCCTCCTCCACAAAACCATCGAATCCCCGAATCGAGGCCCTGACTGCCCTGTGCCATGTCATTCTCACCTCCAATGAATTTCTTTACCTCCATTAATTATGTCCTGTAATCGTATCGAAAACCCATTCAACCGCAGGCACTTCCTCACCACAGCGGGTGCCGGATTTGGAGCCGTCGCCCTCTCCGCCCTGACTCAGGAACCCCTGCTTGCCCGCGTATCCAAGAATCCCACTCTGCCCAAAATTCCCCACAACTGGGGGAAGGCGAAGAATGTAATTTTCCTTTTTATGGAAGGTGGCCCCAGCCATCTTGACCTTTTTGACCCCAAACCCTTGCTAAACAAACTGGCGGGCAAACCCCTGCCTGACAGCTTTGACCGCCCAGTGACTGCGATGGGCGAAACAAACTCTCCCCTACTCGAATCCAAAAGAAAATGGAAACAACATGGGGAGAGCGGACTATGGATCTCCGACTGGCTACCCCACCACAGCCAAATTGCCGATGATCTCTGTGTAATCCGTTCCTGCGTTTCCGACGGTATCAATCATGCAGGAGGAGTTTGCCAGATGA
>JBMYOA010000092.1:0-7332 GCA_049598825.1 Opitutales bacterium
ATGAATTTCTAGAGCTTTTGGGAATTACATTCCCTTGACCATTTGTAGTCTAGGGTCTTCCATAACCAGACTTTTTTTATGAGTAAAAAGTCGACAGGTGAAACTCCCATGATGAAGCAATACCGCGAGGCACGCGAGAGCCTCGAGGATGATACCCTGCTTCTTTTTCGTCTTGGTGACTTCTATGAAATGTTTGAAGTTGATGCCGAGCGGGGAGCCGCCCTGTTGGGCATAACCCTGACCAAAAGGCATGACATGCCGATGGCGGGCATTCCGTTCCACGCAGCGGAGGGATACCTCACCAAACTTCTCACGCACGGTCACAAGGTGGCGATTTGCGATCAGTTGGAGACTGCCCAGACCGGTAAATTGGTCAAGCGGGGCATCACCCGAATTCTTACCCCCGGTACCGTTTTGGAGGATCGTCAATTGGATGCCGCGGCCAATCACTTTCTATTGGCCGTGACCGTAGAAAGGAAGCAACTGGCCGCGTCATGGCTGGATTTATCAACCGGGCAATTTAAGATGGGCGTTTTCCCGGATCCTTATGATTTTTTGTCCACCATCAGTGGTGTCAGCCCGAGAGAAATTCTTTTACCGGAGAGTTGGGATAAAAAAGTTTCTGCACTTGGAGTCAGCGGAAGGTTTTCCGATGATTTGGCCTTACTTTGGGGGGGTGTTACCCGAACCGAGAGGCCGGACTTTGATTTTGATCAACGATCGGGAGCCCGGGAGGTGATGGAATCACTCGGGGTTATGAACCTGGAGGGCTTTGGTATACAGGTCGATAACCCGGGGCTTGGGCCTGCCGGTGCGGTTCTGGTCTATGCTGAGGATGTACTAAAAGGAAAGCCCGGGAATTTAAGAACCCTAGAGGAATGGCAGGGTGGGAATCTTTTACTTTTGGATCCGGCCACTCAGCGGAATCTGGAGGTTTTTAAAACGACATCCCATACCCGCACGGGTTCTCTTTTGGATGTCATGGATGAAACTTCATCGGCCGCGGGATCCAGGCTATTGGAGAGGTTTCTGGGATCACCTGAGAGAGATCTGGAGGAAATCCTTCGCCGGCAGAAATGTGTGGCTGAGTTCTGTACACGTCCGGCCTTGGTGTCTAAAATTGCGGATATTTTAAAATCAGGCAGTGATATTGAGAGGATTTTGGGAAGGTTGCAGAACCGGATGGCCAGGCCAAGAGAAATGGGTGGCTTACGAACCATGCTGCGTGGCATACCCGCTCTTCGGGAGACGCTCATGCAAGTTGATGGTGGTGGGGATTCCATCCAGGCTCTTGCCCAGGAAGTTAAAACATTTGACCCCTTACGGGAACTTTTGGATAAGGCTCTCGAAGAGGATTTGCCGGCGGAGATCAAGGTCGATGTCAAAGGGCAGGGGGGAGCGGTTATTCGCCAGGGATATGACCTCGAGTTTGATGGTTTGCGGGAACTCGCTACCGGGGGCAAACGATGGATTACTGAACTTGAGGCAAGCGAACGCGAAAAAACCGGTATCTCAAACCTCAAGGTTAAGTACAATGGAGCGTTTGGTTATTTTATCGAGGTCACCAAGGCCAATCTTCACTTGGTACCCGAACATTACATTCGCAAGCAAACCATGACCAATGCCGAGCGTTTTTATACGGACGAGCTCAGGCAAAAAGAGAAAGAAATTCTTAATGCAGAGGAAACTGCCGTGGCTCGCGAGCAAAGCCTGTTTATTGAAGTCGTGGAGCAAACCCTGGAGTATGCGGAGGAACTTCTAGAAGTGGCTCAGGTTCTTGCCGAGATCGATCTTTTCTCATCCTGGGGCAAACTTTGTCGGGAAAGAGATTATTGCATGCCTGAATTTTTGGAAGATTCCACTCTGCTCGAAATTGAGCAGGGGCGTCATCCAGTGGTTGAGTTGGTTCTCAAGCAAGAGAGTCTCGGGCTCGCCGGTACTCATGCATTTGTTCCCAATGATTGTTTGTTATCCTCTGAGGATGATCAGATTGCTCTCCTGACGGGTCCCAACATGGCGGGTAAATCTACCTTTATTCGTCAGGTGGCAATCATTGCCCTGATGGCTCAGGTCGGGTGCGGTGTTCCCGCTAAAGCCTGCCGGATGGGTGTGGTGGATCGGATTTTCTCGCGGGTGGGGGCAGGGGATGAGCTGGCCAGGGGCAATTCAACTTTTATGGTCGAAATGAATGAAACGGCCAACATTCTCAACAATTGCACATCCAACAGCCTGATTGTTCTGGACGAGATTGGCAGAGGCACGAGTACCTATGATGGTCTGAGTATTGCCTGGTCGGTGGTGGAACATCTGCACGGGGATGGAGACGCCGGACCCAAAACCCTCTTTGCGACCCATTATCATGAATTGACCCGCCTTTCTGAGACACTTCCGAGACTGAAGAATTTTGCGGTGGCGGTGAAGGAATGGAATGATGAGATCATTTTTGTCAGGCAGGTAACCCCCGGGGCCTCAGAAAGATCTTTTGGGATTCAGGTTGCCCGTTTGGCGGGGCTGCCGGATCAAGTCGTGCAAAGGGCAAAGGAGATTCTCGGTCATTTGGAAACTGGACAAAAAGAGATCGATCAGCAAAAAACTCCTGAATCTTTAAATGGAGGGACCCCCAAAAAGATGCAGGGGGAGAAGAGTAAGAAAAACGAAAAGGTAAAACCGCAAAAGGTAGTGCCTCCTGTGAGAAAAGATCAGGACACCTCTCAACTCGAATTATTTTAGATGGTATCCGACCTTTATGTCGAAGAACGGGGAAACCCCGGGGATTCTACCATTATTTTTCTTCATGGATTGCTCGGGTCTTCCAGAAACTGGCGTTCCGTTACCAAATCTCTTTCGGAAAAGTATCATACTCTCTGCTTCGATCTGCCTAATCATGGCAAGTCCTTTCATGAGGTAGAATCTACCGTTCAAAAAATGGCCAAGGTCATCCATGCTGAAATCATTCAACGCGGTATTTCCCGCTTTTCACTTTGCGGACATAGTTTGGGAGGAAAAATTGCCATGCGAATGGCGTGTGATTATCCAGGGAATGTCGATCAATTGGTGGTGGTGGATATTGCACCCCGTGATTACCCGCCAGAGCATCATCTTCCCACCTTGCAGGCACTGATTGATCTGGATATCAGTTCGCTTTCCTCACGCAAAGAAGCGGATGAAGCATTGAGCGAGCAGATACCCAACTGGGCGTTCCGTCAATTTTTGCTCACCAATCTCGAACGCAAGGATAACCGCTTGTTCTGGTTGCCTGACTTAGCCGTTTTAAGAGATTCAATTGGCAGTTTATCTTCCAATCCTTTACAAAAGGATGATCGTTTCGAAGGGGAAACTTTATTTTTGTGCGGGGGAAAATCAGGATATGTGCGCAGTGAACATCATACCTCGATCAGGGAATACTTCCCCGCGGCTGAAATGATCACGCTTCCCAATGCAGGTCATGATGTTCATGTGGAAGATCGCGAGGGCTTTATGGCCCATCTGCACAATTTTTTACAGGGAAGAAATTGATTACTTGCTTAGCAGGCTTTCTTTCCTGGCACCATCCGATGCCTTGAAATGGAAGCAATCAATTTCCTGCTTATATTGCTTATGGTATGCTTGTTGGATTGTCTCAGCATCTTTTTGGGTAAAGCTCTTTGGGACCCATGCCATCACTGCACCGCCGAAACCTCCGCCGGTCAATCGTGCCCCAAGCACCGATGGGTGTTCATTTAATTGATCAGCTAAAAAATCAAGTTCCGGGCAACTGTTTTCAAAATTTTGCGAAGAACTGCGGTGGGATTCGCTAAGGAGTTTTCCCAACTCTGCCAGGTGCGAACCTTTTTCGATTCCTTCACGAAAAGAGGCGACCCGTTCCTGTTCTTCGATTACATGCGTCGCACGCTTCTTTAAATTGGAAGGAAGATCAATTGAAGTAAGATCTTCCCTTGTGCATTCGCATAACGAATTTCTTACTGGATTACTTGCCTTGATAGATTCAAAAGCATCAAGGCATTCCTGATGTCTCGTTGAATAGAGGGAATCAACCAGATCATGCTTAATTCCGGTATTGAAAACCCAAACCTCTGTTTCGGGAGGCAGGGGGAGGTTGGAATAGTTTTGCTGACCGCATTCAATGCAGACGAGATGACCCTCTTTTCCAAAAGCCGAGGTCCCTTGGTCAAGTATTCCGCAGGGCATTCCCACAAAGTTATTTTCCGCTTGGCGACAAATCTTAACCATTTCCTCCTGCGGGAGTGATTGACCACTCAATTGAAGAAGGGTGTGTGCGGTAGCGAGTTCAAGGGCTGCACTGGAACTTAATCCTACGGAAGTGGGCAGGTCCGAAGTGAAAATCAGACGAAATCCTTGGGTGGGCGCGAGATTTATTTTTTTTAATTCTTCCAGAACCCCGAGGCAATAATTTGCCCAGGAATATTTTCCCTCCTGCCGTTTGATTTTGTGCAAGTCTCCATCCCAGGCTGAATCCTCGAAGTGTTCACTGAAGAGAGAGATCGAAGTATCTTCCTGAGGGACACCCAAACAGTAAATACCAGCATCTACGGCCATACCGAGAACGGTTCCTCCATTGTAATCGAGATGGTTGCCGAGGAATTCAATCCGGCCGGGAGCAAAACTGAAACACCAGTTGCTGCTGGTTTGCTTAAAGGCTTCTAAATACTTCTGATTTTTCACGATTTCTAAAAAAAACCCGTGGTTGCCCACGGGTTTTTTTAAAAGGGGTATAAATCAAGTAAATCAGATAGCTGCTTTAAGTTTAGCACCTGGTTTGAACTTCACTGATTTGGAAGCCTTGATCTTGATCTTTTCGCCGGTTTGGGGGTTGATTCCCTTACGAGCTCCGCGTTTCACCACGGAAAAGGTACCGAAACCGATGATTTGAACAGGCTCTTTCTTCACTGCTTTGGTGATGCAATCAATCACTGCATTGAGTGCTGCATCAGCGGCGGCTTTGGAAGTGTCCTTGCCCAATTTTTTTTGTACGGCTTCGATGAGTTGTCCTTTATTCATGTGTGTTTCCTTTTGTTTGGAATATAATTATTGATTTATAACAAACCTCTAGCTCTTCATTTTCTGCATGTTGGTCAAACTTTTTCTGCAAAAAATGTGAATTTTTAGGGGTTTGTGAGCAATTTTTACTCAGAATCACCCTTTTTATCAGGTTTTAGGATTCCCTGGGCACCACAAATTGCAGTTTCGAGGAGGGCTTGCAATTCACTGACTTTGGTGGAGTTTTTTTCCTCTGCCAATTGTTCGGCCCGCTTAATCAATTGGCGGGCCATGGTGATAGCCTGGTCCTGATCGGCTCCCAGATTCCTGAAAATGCCTGCGATTTGTTCAGTCTCGTTTTTGCTCATAGTGAAAAAATCTTTCCCCATTCTTCATTTTCTAGATCAAGTCCGGATTCATTGAGTTGTTCTTTTGCTTTGAGATGAATCTTAGCGACCCCCACCCATTCATCCTCGTGCCTGACCAAAGACTTAAGGTGCCCGACTGCTTTTTTTTCAAACATTACCGTGACCGGGAGGGCTGGAGGAGTCGATGGATGATCTCCCCAGCGAATGGAGACTACCTGTCTTTGTACCTGTCCCATCGCATGGAGTCTAGCCATTACCTCCTGCCCGAGGTAGCACCCCTTGTTAAAGTCCACAAAACTTGTTTCTAAGCCCGCTTCCTGAGGCAGGTCATCAGCACCGACTTCAGCAGGAATCGAGTACTTTCGTCCTTTGATTCTTTGAAAGCCATATTCAGATTCCGAAATTTCCGCTAATCCCTCACAAATTTTATCGATTGCGACTGAGCCTTTTTGGGCTACAGCACAGTACCCATCACCTGACAGTCTATCGTCTGGAAAGAAAAGACCATCCTCCCAGTGCAAAAACTCTGCATCCGCTAATTTAGCTTTTCCTAACTTAGCAAGCAGGGCTTCAGGTTCAGTCATTTTGAGACTAAAATATTCCCAGTTTTCCGATTCATCAGAAAATTCCACTTCATCCGCGACTACATTTTCTTCGAGCATATTGATGAGCGAACCTGGAGGCATTTGTTCAGCAATTAGTAGAAATTCCTCTTCCTGGAGCCGGGCAAGGTAGGCTCCCGCCAAAACTTTTCCTTTCAAACTAAGCCTTAGACCAAACCGGACTCCGCCTTCCTCCAGTTTCGGCAAGTCAATCGACCATTGGCTTTGAAGATAATCCTCAGCATCTTCCCCCTGTGCCCGAATGATCGTTGGTCGTTTATGTTGGTAAAAAAAATCTTCCATATTTTACTATTCGTAAAACTTTAGCTTGTTCATGCAAGCTTCCCTTCTATGTTCATATCCCGTGCCTAAAGTAACAAACTTACGAATAACAGATTCAGTCGCTCTTCCTTCACCGGTCGAATTATGCGATGAAATACCTAGAAATGCCGACCAAAAAAGCCTTGTCCGCCGGACCCGGGAGGAACTGCATAACCTGATTCAAGGTCAGGACAAACGACTGCTTGCAGTGGTGGGCCCTTGTTCGATTCACGATTTGAAAGCCTGCCGTGAATACGCCGAACGCTTCGCAAAACTCTCCGAGGAAGTAAAGGAAAGACTCCTTTTGGTGATGCGGGTTTACTTTGAAAAGCCCCGCACCACGGTTGGCTGGAAAGGTTTGATTATGGATCCTCAGTTAAATGGAACCTGCGATATTCCAAAAGGTTTGCGGATTGCCCGCAAATTTCTTGGTGAGGTTCTGGACTTGGGTATTCCCACGGCGACTGAGCTTCTCGATCCCATAACCCCCCAATACCTTGCAGATTCATTATGCTGGGCTGCGATAGGTGCACGAACTTCTGAGTCCCAGACTCATCGACAGATGGCTTCCGGGCTCTCCATGCCCGTTGGTTTTAAAAACGCCACCAGCGGTGATTTGAAAGCGGCAGTCAATGGAATCATCGCCGCCACCCAGAGTCAGACATTTTTGGGAATTACCGAGGATGGCCATGCCTCAGCGGTTACCACCGGGGGAAATCCCGATTGCCAATTGATTCTGCGAGGAGGATCGGATGGGCCTAATTATACTTCAGGTAATGTGGAGATGGCCCGTATCGCTTTGGATACAGTCAAGGCACCGACTTCCATTATGATCGACTGCAGCCATGCCAACAGCTCGAAAGATCCCGCTCGGCAGCCCGATGTTTTGGATGATGTGCTCGGTCAGATTGAAGACGGTGCGGATGCCATACACGCAGTGATGGTGGAAAGCCACCTGAAGTCCGGGAGTCAGGCTTTCCCTCGCCCCGCGGATCAGCTCGATTATGGGGTATCCATCACCGATGGCTGTATCGACTGGGAGA
>JBMYOA010000093.1:0-7310 GCA_049598825.1 Opitutales bacterium
TTAAAGGTTGGAAAAGTCAAGGCAGCCAGGCTCAGGAAAGGAGTGCCAAAATCAGGAGCACCTCCACTCCGGTCAACAATCACAGTCACCGCCACCGGCACCCCTCCCAGATCGCGAACAATCTTCAGGGCTTCTTCCACTCGGCCTCCACGCGTGACCACATCCTCAGTGATTAAGACTTTCTCCCCTTCCCTAATTTTAAAACCTCTACGCAGGGCCAGATCACCCTCCTGTTTTTCCAGGAAAATATACCTTTTATCTGCCTGCCTGGCGATTTCCTGACCTATCACTAACCCTCCCATAGCCGGAGCCACCACCGTTTCAAAATCAAATCCCGCAAGTTTCGCCAGGGTTAATTCCGCCATCCGGGTGACTGCAGCCATATTTTGGCAAACCTGAGCACACTGGAAAAAATGACCACTGTGCAAGCCGGACCGGAGAACAAAATGCCCCTTAAGCAGGGCTCCGGTTTTTTCAAAAAGAGTTAGAACTTCGTCTTCGGTAGATTCCATCCGAAACAAATGAAAGAGGATGTCCTTCTTTGCCAAGCCTGAGTTATTCGCAATCTATAAAAAGGGGGAAATCAAGGATCTTGCATCCGTTCAAACATTTCACGGATCGCTTCCGTTTCTTCGGCATGCTCGAGATCCCATTTGGCAATCGCATCCTGATTATGCTGATATTTACGAACCCCCAGACCAATCACGATTAAGGCAAAGATTACGAAAAGTATATCAGGCAGGGTCAGCTTTCTTTTCATGGTAAATGGAGCTTCATCCGTCAATAGACCGGTGGTTTCCAGTCTTTGGGCAGTTTACCCTGAGGGCGCACGCCTGGTGAACCTTTGGGAATCTTACAATCCTTTGCTGTAAGTACAGGCAAATCATCAGGCAGGTGCTTGATCCGCATCTCCTTGTATTCAATCGTCATGGCCGGGCCGACATGGACTTGCATAGCCAGGACCCCTTCCATCGCTCGTCCTTTCTCGTCCAAATCAATCAGGTCAGCGGTGGGATGTCCATTGATCCAGTGGCGGTGACGGTTTGCCTCAACCAACACCCGGTATTCATGCCATTGTCCGGGCTCAAATTCTTTAACCTGAAAATTACCAACAATCCATGGTTGTCCATCTGTATTCACGATTACTTTCTCTCCTGTATGGGAAAGAATCCGGCGACCCTTTTCTTCATACAACATACCATTATATTTCGCGATATTGGCCACCACATCGCACTGGTAGCCCGTGACCACATCAAGTCCAAGATCCGGGCGGGATGTCCCACGATACTGAATCCCGCTGTTTCCACCCGCCGTGACTCTCACTTTTACCCGCAGATCAAAATTCCGAACGGTTGCCGACTTCCAGGTGATAAAGCGGTTCATTTTCAGAGTACCATCCGTTTTTCCGATCAGTACGCCATCTTTCTTTGACCAGTATTTCGGGTCTCCCGTCCAATTTCTCATTCGGTTTCCAGCAGCTATTAAATTGGAAAACCCATCGGAACCGGGACGGTCGGCGACCTTGGCGGCAGACTCAGGGTGAGGAGTTGTGGATAAGGAGAGCTCACCTACCTTGGGAGCAAGGGGTCCACCCAGTTCCGCCACCTTTCGGTCGGTCAGGCTACGAAGCTCTTTTACTTTTTTTTGAAATTGAGGATTCCCGGCGAGATTGGTCAGTTCATCCGGGTCGTTTTGCAGATCGTGAAGGAACTCGTAATTTTTTTCATCCACATAGCGGACATATTTAAAACGCTCCCCCCGCATCCCCTCGAAGGCGGGTATACGATGGCGCACTGCAAAATGTTCATGAAAAGTATATTTCCTCCATTCGGTCACTTTTTGGCCGGAGGTCAATTGGTCGAAGGTTCTTCCCTGGTATCTCTTCGGAATCTCCACTCCCGCCCAGGCCAGAAATGTGGAGGGAAGATCGAGGTTGAGTACCGACTCATTCCTTACCTGCCCACGAGCTTTCCCTTTTGCTCTTGGATCATAGACGACCATGGGCACCCGTAGGGATTCCTCATAATGCGACCACTTACCGGCAAACCCACGGTTTCCCATGTGATAGCCATTGTCGGCGGTGTACACGATGATGGTGTTATCTGCCAAGCCCTGAGCCTCCAGAGCCTGGATAAATCGACCGATGGCATTATCAATTCCACTGACCATCCGCAGGTAGGCCCGCATGTTGATTCGATATCTCTCATCGGTATTCCATCTCCAAAAAAATCTCTCCCGGTTGATGGTCGTCTTAAGAAAATCAGGCTGCTTCTCAAAAATCTCCGGATCATTCAAGCGAGGGAAAGCGATCTCATCTTCCTCATACATTCCATCCATCGCTCTGGGCCAGGGAAAATGGCCAATGCCCGGACGACGGTCTCCATCCTCCGCATGGCAGGCATTAAACCACATATTCAAGGCAAAGGGTTTTCCCTTGGGTTGGTTTTTAATAAATTCAATGCCGCGATCTACGATCAATTCAGTTTCGTGCCGCAGACTACCATCTGCTTGTTTCTTGTAGAATGGGTTGCGTCCGATCGGATGAAATTCATCAAAATGATCCTGAGCCTTCCACCCTTTTGGCATCTTGGCATGCCACTTACCGGCAAATCCGGTCCGATAGCCAGCATCCCGCAAATAATCGACATATAATTTTTCCACAGCCTCGGGTTTGGCCATGTCATGATTCCCGGGCACTCCGTAGCTTCGTCCGGTTAAACCAGTAAGAATGGTGGTGCGGCTTACCCAGCAAATCGACTGGCTCACAAACGCATTTGCAAAACGGGTGCCCTCTTTGGCCAGTCGATCAATATTTGGAGTCTTAGCTAAAGGATGCCCGTAGCACCCGAGAACACTCGAAGTTTGATCATCAGTAAAAAAGAAAACAAGGTTTGGCTTTTCAGCCTGAACATTCCAGATGAGACCCGGAATGACCATGAAAAAACATAAAAGAAGGGAACGTAAAACATTCATTCTGATCAGGATATTATTATTAAGGGAATGCAATCAATGGAAAATCTTTCGCGAAAAGACTTTTTAATTTTCAAAACTCAGGTTGACGGGTTCTCCAAGTTTGCTAATCATCATTTTGAGGCATTTATTTTAACAAATTTTTTTCCATATGAGTTCAACCACCATCACCCTTATTGTTCTGGGCATAGTTGCCATCCTTTTGATTTTTGCCGTAGTTGGAATCTACAACAAGCTGGTCACCCTCAAAAATCGATTTGAAAATGCATTCTCTCAGATCGAGGTGCAACTGCAGAGAAGATACGATCTGATCCCCAATTTGATTGAGACGGTCAAAGGCTACATGGCCCACGAAAAAGAAACATTGGAAGCAGTCATTCAGGCCCGAAACCAGGCACAAAGCAGCCTCCAGGCTGCCTCGCAAAACCCGGGAGATGCCGGAGCCATTGCCGGACTGGCGGGAGCAGAGGGGCTCCTCGGCGGAGCTTTGGGTCGAATCTTTGCCCTTTCCGAAAGCTACCCCGACCTCAAGGCCAACCAAAATATGGCCAACCTGCAGGAAGAACTAAGCAGCACGGAGAACAAGGTCGCTTTTTCACGACAGGCTTTCAACGACTCAGTCACAGCTTACAATACTTACAAGCAGACTTTTCCACCGGTCATTTTTGCCGGCATGTTTGGACATGGGCAGGATGGCACCCTGCTCGAATTTGAAAGCGAAAAAATCAAGGAAGCCCCCAAGGTCCAGTTTTAACTAAAACGGTAGTCCCCTGCCGGAAATATGGATTTCTTTGCTGAGCAAGATCAGGCACGCAAGCGCTCCAAGTGGTTGGTGGTTCTTTTCTGTCTGGGTGTCATCAGCATCGCACTTTCGGTCTTCTTCGTTGCCAGTTATCTGACCGAACCGAGTTGGGATCTCTTTTGGCTAACCGGTGCTGGGACTGTCGGGGTGGTGGCACTGGCCAGTTTGGGTCGGATCGCCTCTCTCTCTTCGGGAGGGTCGGTAGTCGCAGAATCTCTGGGTGGCCAATTGATTTGTCCAAACACCAATGACCCCCAGCAAAGGAGAATTTTAAACATTGTCGAAGAAATGGCGATCGCATCAGGTACGCCGGTCCCTCCGGTTTATCTGATGGAGGAAAAAGGGATCAATGCCTTTGCCGCAGGAAACTCAGTCAACAACGCGGTGGTCGGAATCACCCGGGGGTGTGCGGAAAAACTAAACCGTGAACAACTGCAGGGCGTGGTCGCCCATGAATTTAGTCATATCCTCAACGGGGATATGCGTCTAAATATTAAACTAACCGGATTGATCTTCGGTATTGTCTGCCTCTCTAGAATAGGAGAAATCCTTATGCGAGCGGCCGCCTTTTCCGGGGGAGGAAGAAGAAGAAAAAAAGATGATGGTACCGCTGCCCTTCTCGCCATTGGAGTCGGTCTCTTCGTTCTCGGATTGATAGGTGGATTTTTTGGCTCATTAATCCGGGCCGCCGTTAGTAGGCAGAGGGAATTTCTTGCGGATGCATCCGCCGTACAATTTACCCGCAATCCAGACGGGATTAGTGGTGCCCTTAAGCGTATTGGGGGATTCTCAGCCGGATCGAAATTGGAAACAGCGAGTGCCAGCGACTTTTCCCATATGTTTTTCGGATCCGCCCTGAGCAGCATGTTTGCCACCCACCCACCCCTGGAAAAACGGATTCGTAAGATTGAGCCTACTTGGAATGAATCCTTTCCAGAGACCGACAAAATTTCTGAGAAAATTGATCTTCAATCAGAGAAATCATCTGGTTTGGCTGGCACATCATCCTTCGCTGGAGGTTCATCGCAGGAAGCCCAAAATCCCACTCAGGTAAATAACCACCAACAAATTTTTCAGGGCCCCACCTCAGAAAATCTTGAATACGCCCGTGCTCTTCTGGCTGGCATCCCGTCACAATTGCTTGATCTTTGCCGCGAGCCTTTCGGGGCGAGGTGCGTTATCTTTGGGCTATTATTGGATTCCGCAGATGAAGAAATCCGTAAACAGCAGGTGAAGCTGATCAGATCGCGTCTTGAAACGCAAACCGACGATCTTTCCCTGAAAGTCTTCACTGCATGCCAAACACTTTCCTGTTTTGAAAAGTTTGCCCTGATCGAAGAGTGTGCTTCCCCGCTCCGAGAACTTTCCCCCCGACAGTTAAGTGAATTTTCGGAAGTCATCCATGGACTGGTAACCATGGATCAAAAGATCGACCTTTTCGAGTGGAGTTTGCAAAAAGTCATCTTTCATCAGCTTGCCCTGAAGACGGATCCCTCGAGTCATGACCCTCATGGTTCAGCCGGAATCTCTAAAAATATTAATTCTTGTCTACCCTTCCTTGGAGCACTGGCACACTTCGGGGGCAATCAGAATGACGCCAAAGATTCCTATGCCCGGGGAGTATCGTTGCTCGATCCGAAATCATCCAAAGATTTGCTTCCTTTAGATAGCTGTGGCATTGATGCCCTCGAGAACGCTCTGCCCCGCTTGCAAAAACTATGTGCTTCCGCCAAAAGAGATTTCCTGGCCGCCTGTATCGCCACCGCTCAGCATGATCAGAAAATTTCAGAAGTTGAATTTCTAATTTTGCGTGGGCTCGCTAGTGCAATTTCCTGCCCGATAGGTCCTAATCTCTCCACAGTCTAAGCTCCCTAAAAAGCATGATGATGGAGAGCTTACGACCGAGCAGAATATTTTAGGAAATCGAGATCTCTTTGCTTCCGTTATCCGCGGACTCCATACAAGCCATCATAAGTTTTTGCGTGAGCAAGGTAACCTTTGGCCAATGTGAATCCGGTTTACCTCCGATCACAAGGTCGGAAAAATTACGGAAAAGATTAGTTTCCTGTGAACTTACATGACTGCTGGCATACTCTTCCACCTGATGAATCTGTTCGCGTCGCTCCATCCGAAAGTCACACACATCACAATCAAACTCGGCATTGGAAGACTGAAATCCGATCCGGTTGCCATAGTAAGGAAGCACAAAGTCATCAATCCGCAGATTGCCCTTACTCCCACTAATGTGGGCGAGTTGCTGGTGTTCAGTAAGAAAAGAACAGTAAAAGGAAGCAGAGACATCATCAAAGAGAACTTCGCCAGAAAATTCCGTGGGTACCGGATGGGGGCTGTCGGAACGGCCTGATGAATTAAGCAGGCGACCAGTCACAGCTTTGGGGGTTGCATAATTCATAACCCAAAGAATGAAGCGCAGAGTATACCAACCCAAATCTCCAAGACATCCATGAGGTTCGAGATCACTATGCATCCGAATATTTTCAGTAAGAAATTCATCCGGAGCACAAAAGCTGAACTGAGTATTAATACGGCGTAATTTACCAATGGTGGAACCATCCTCGATCACTTCCCTCACCCTGTTCAAACGTTCGCTGTGCATGAACATCACCCCGTCCATGAACTGCACACCGGCCCGGTCACAGGCAGCGATAATCTCATTTACCTGTTCCAGATTGGTGCCGCACGGCTTTTCACAGAGAAGGTGCTTACCCGCATCCGCGACTTTGATGGCCCACTCCGGGCGCAACCCTGTAGGCAGAGGTAAATAAATGGCATCTATATCGTCCCTCGCCAAAAGATCATCATAGCTGCCCATCGCTTCGGGAGTGACTTCATGAGGAACCTGGGCACTGCACCGGTCAATAAAATCCTGAGACTTGGCCACATCCCGGCTGGCCACCGCCACCAGTTCTGCATTCTCCGCATTCCGGATGGACTGCCAATTTTTTTGGGCAATCCCGGCAGATCCCAAAATCCCCCAACGACATATTTTACTACTCATGAAATTTTTTAATGCCTGTAAAAAGGCTTGGGGTCGAGTCCGAATAATTTGGTTTCGTGACTTCCACTCGCTTGACTCAGAATCGTGAATTCTCAATGGTTACCCAAACATGAAAATTCCATTTCGATTCTTTGCTCTTCTTTTCTTTTTCAGCCCCCATGTATTTCTTTATTCAGCCGAAAAGAATATCATTTTCTTCATCACCGATGATGAATCTCCCACGCTTGGCTGCTATGGCGATCCCATTGCCAAGACCCCGGCTATCGATTCCCTCGCTAAGGACGGCACCTTGTTTCTCAACGCATTTGCCACCACTGCCAGCTGTTCTGCCAGTCGATCCGTGGTCATGAGTGGCCTCCACAACCATGCCAATGGGCAGTACGGACATCAGCACGCCTTTCATAAATTCTCCAGCTACTTTAATGTGATTGGATTATCCCTGCCCCGCAATCTCGCAAGGGCTGGATACCGCACCGGACATATCGGAAAGTATCATGTCTCTCCCGAAGAAGTTTTCCG
>JBMYOA010000094.1:0-7269 GCA_049598825.1 Opitutales bacterium
ACCCTCTCTACAGATGAGGTTTCTATTCTTTATGGTGGAGGTAATGGCGATTTTGGAGTCCATCCCTATCAGGATTTTCCACCAACCTTTGATAATATTCCTGAGGTGTTACCTCCGAGTAATCCGATTGTTTATTGGACCTTTAACGAGTTGAACGGTACTCAAATTCGAGATGATTCAGGTAAAGAAAATCACGCCAGTTTTGATGATAACCTGACCAGCAATCCAGATTTGTTTGATTATTCCGAGCCCGGAAAAGATGGCACTGCCCTTCGTTTTGATGGCAACCAGACGATTGTGCTTAGGAATGACTCGGGTAATTATGATCTCAGGGGACCATTCAGTATTTGTTTTTGGATGAAAACAAATGATCCAAATGCTGAAATTCTCGCGAGTGGCCAATTTCAAATACTTTTGTCCGACGGTTTTCTCACCGCTTATGCAATGATAGGATCTCAATTGAAATCTACTGAACCCTTTTTAGTTCCTGTCGATCAGTGGATTCACCTTATCTTTACTTGGGATGGAAATAAGTTGTTTTTATTGAGGAATAACGAAGAGGTCGTTTCCCCGATCAATGCCACGGGCAATCTAACGGGCGATCGTACGCTAACCATAGGAGGTAGGAAATTATCATCGAAGGGTCCATTCGAAGGCATGATTGATGACCTTCGTATCTTCGATCAGTTTATCACATCAGCTGAGCGAAACCAGGTATTCAATTTTGTGGATCCCCCATTAATTGCCTATTTTGGAGAAGAGTTCAGCTATCAGATTGAGAGCTTGAAAGGTCCAACAGACTTCAATGTCACCGGTTTGCCTGATGGAATAGAAGTGGATCCAAAAACTGGATTACTGTTTGGAGAAGCGAATGAAACGGGTCCATTTGAAATTACGGTTACTGCATCCAATCATTCTGGCAGTGATGTCGTAACCTTTACTGATCCCTCACTTCTGGTTTTAAAAGGTCGGCAGAGCATTATTGCCAATAATCAATCCGATCTTTTAACCTATGGTGACCCGCCACTGGATCTCAATATAACTGCAACTTCTGGCTTGCCTGTTTCTCTTCAGGTTCTTGATGGCAATGAATCGGTCGATTTGAATGGTACTCGTCTCACTATAAAATACCCAGGTTTTGTGCGTTTGCGGGCTTATCAGGATGGGGATGATAATTGGCTCCCTGCTCAATCACTCCTCTTAAACTTCCAGATCATGCCGGCCGAGTTAATCATTCGTGCTGACGATAAATTCAGAAGACCGGAGCAAGCTAATCCAAGTTTTACATACCAGTTACTTGGATTAGCAGAGGGGGATAATGCTGCTGACTTTAATGTCTCGGTTTTCACCAATATTGCAGATGGTAATTTGTCTGACCCGACTCCTTCGGGGAGTTACGACATAAATGCCACAGCTACATTAACCGATAAGTATTTTTATACTTACCAAAACGGTTCTTTAATCGTTTCGAATAAGTTGGAGCAAGAGTTAATCTTTGATCAGAACTTGTCTGACATTCCAGCCACCATGCCATCTCTTCTGTTAACTGGTTTTTCGCAAAGCAAGGACGGAAACTTAACCCAACTACCATTGAACTACTCCGTTGAAGATGAATCGGTGGCACGGATATTGGTAACGAGACAGGATGCATTAAAAGGGTACTGGAAATTCGATGAAAATATGTATGCGGGAGCAAAAGATGAGCTTGGAAACTACAATGGAACTTTACTTAACTTGACCACTACCGGTGCTGGTAATGTCTGGGAGTTGGGCTTGTTTGAGAACGCATTGAGAATGGGAGCAGAACTCGGGCGGGTAGATTTCGGTTCGGTTGAATTTGATTCAAACTTTTCGGTCAGCTTTTGGCTAAAACCAGAAGATGTTGATTCCAACAAGACTTTGATCCTTTCGAAGCAGGGAATTAGCGGTATGAATCTTCTCAGGGTTGAGAAGGGGGATCAAAATTCAAGCCTTCAAGTTTATTTGTCACTTGATGGACAAACTGATCAGCTACTTATTTCAAGTCCATTGGGTGTTTTAACTAACGAGGAGTGGGTTAATCTTACTCTCACTTATGAAGATGTGAATGGTTCATTGGCGCTATTTTCAAATGCAACTTTGATTTCGAAAACTTCTGGACATTATTTTACCGGTACTGAACTAAGTTCCCGTTTTACTAGTTTTGTTCTAGGTGGGGGCTCTTATCCGATAGAGGCAGTTATAGATGACCTTCGAGTCTATGGCGCCTGCTTATCGGAAGAAGATATTTCAAATCTATATGGCTCAGGGGGGGGAGACTTCAATAGACTTGAATTAATCGGTGCAGGCCAAACAAGGGTTATGGCAAAACAAAAAGGCAGTGCTGAATATGAAAAGGCTTTACCGGTATTCAATTATCTCACGGTGGTTCGGGTTCCTCAGTCTTTGGACTTTTCACCCATCAATGATCATTCAGTGGGAGATTTCCCTTTCAGGTTGGATGCAAATGCCAGTTCGGGCTTACCCGTTTCTTTCTTCTCATCAGATCCATCTTTAGCCACGGTTGTGGGTGATTATGTTTACAGTCAGGGTGCTGGTGAAGTCACAATTACTGCACGGCAAGAGGGAGATCGTAAGTACTTACCTGCTCCCGAAAAGACTGAATCATTTACGATCCGTTGGGGTAATTTATTCGCAGATTCAACACCTGGTCTTAGACTTTGGTTTGACGCTACTGATGTGAATGGAGATCAGTCGCCAGATCGGACTGAAGATTTTATTTCCGGAGAAAAGATTAGTATGTGGGCCGATAAATCGGGTAACACGAACAATCCAATACAAGCATCATCAAACCAAATGCCAAGGTGGACTCCAGCCAGTTTGAATGAAAAACCGATTGTGAGTTTTGATGCTAATTTTAGCCAAATCTTCGATATTCAAAATGCTGTGCCTAATCCATCATTTGTATTCTTAGTCCATCGCCACCAAAACTCCGGAGCATCCAAAGTCCTTGGTGGAGATTTGAGAACAACCAGTGATGATGGTTTTCTGTCTTTGGAGCATGCTGCAGGTAGTGTACAAATCGTGTCCAAGGAACCTGCCAATGATTGGAGTATATCTACATTCAGGGTTGCCCCAAATTCACAGACCTTGTGGGTCGACGGTCAAATTGTGGGGTCTGAATCTTACGGGCAAGGTGCACTTGCTCTGGATAAAGTTGGTCAGGACTTTTCGGGTGAAATTGCTGAAGTCTTAGTTTTTGATCAACAGGTCAATTCGGTGAATAGACAAAAGATCGAAGGTTATCTTGCTCATAAATGGAATTTAAAAGACCAGCTTCCATCCCTGCATCCGTATTCCTCCGAGCCTCCTGCTTTTGGGGGTTCCCAAGAAATCATTTGGGGAGGTTTGATAGCATACACCGAGAATAATGTAACTAAGTATAAGCTACCTGATCGAGCTTTGGGAGATCCAGCGTTTGAACTAATTGCTTTATCAACTTCAGGATTACCGGTTAGTTTTGTATCGAGTAACCCGCAGGTGGCTACAATTGTTGGTAATGTTGTTTATTTAAATGCGGTTGGTGAATCTACAATTTCTGCCATTCAGATGGGGGATACTCGTTATCACCCGGCGAACCCTGTCAGTCAAAATTTACGGGTTATAGAACCTATACCGAAGGATGACCAAACGATTGATTTTACCGAAATTCCCATAAAGGTAAGAGATGACCCTCCTTTTATGGTTGATGCACAATCTTCTTCAGGTCTTCCCGTTTCCTTCAAAGTAGATTACGGTCCGGCAACCATAAATTCCAGTGGCCTAGTCGTTTTAGATGGCGTCGCTGGAGAAGTAAGTATTACCGCTGCACAACCAGGTAGTGCATATTTCAGTCCTGCTCCTCCAGTAACAAGAGTATTTGAAGTCTCGCTAAAGCAAAGACCCACCATTGTCTTTCCTGAGAGTGCAGATCATGGACAATTAGATGATGTGATTGCAGGTCATAGACCGCTTATTCTCCAAGGTGTGTATGCCACCAGTGGGGCTCCTTTTATTATTACCAGTTCAAATTCGACAACGGTTGATGTTCACCAAGGCGATCAAATTATCCCTCAGCAAGAAGGAACCGTGGTACTTAGTTTTGATGTTCCTGCTGATGAAAATTATGTGGAAGCAGAAACGCAATTTAAGATTCTTAAGGTTGTGAAACCGACTAGAGAGAATTGGAAAAAGGTGAGGGAAAGGGATGTTCGTTTTGATGTTTTGCGTGAACGCTTTGTCAGAAGAATGGTCTCGTCTGGCGTTGAGGGAAATTACGCAATGAAAGTATTTAATGAAGGTTATGTTGATTCAGATGGTGATGGGTTTGAAAACGATTTTGAGAGAGCATTGGGACTTGATTCGCTTGGACCTGATAGTTCGCACCATCTTCCGATTCAGTATCTTGGCAGTAGCGATGGAAAACAAAGGATCTCTTTCATTCGTTATATTAATCCACTAATCACAACTGGGGAAGAATTTCGTTATATTGTGGAAAGGAGTGATAACCTAAGAACTTGGACTGAGAGCGGATTGACGCTTGAAGGGTCTCAAGAGTTGGGAGGAGGAATGGAGAGAGTGATCTATGTTTCTAATGAAAAAATTCAACCTGGAACAAGAGGTTTTCTAAGATTAAGGGTAGAAAAACCATAATTTCTATTTTTTCTTTATTTGACGATCACAGGTCTAGTTTTGTAAGTTTTAGCATAATAATATTTTATTTCTTAAAATATATCTTGCCTTACAAATAACTACAAAATCATAAAAGAATGAAATTATCTTACTCAATATTACTTTACCTTTGCTTACCTTTTTATCTTTTTGGTGCAGAATATCCGGATATTAGTGTCAAAGAATTACAATCAGCTATAAAACAAGGAAATGTTGCAGTCATTGATGTCAATGGAGCAAGATCTTTCAGTAATGGACACATTCCTACCGCCATTGATTTTTCTACAGACGGCAAGAACCTTGCGTCTATCTTGCCAAAAGACAAAAACACACTTGTCGTTTCATATTGTGGCGGGCCCGGCTGCAGGGCTTACAAACGAGGAGCGAATGCTGCAGTAAAGCTTGGTTACAAAAATGTGAAGCATCTTTCCGCGGGTATTTCTGGTTGGAAGAAATCTGGAGCTGAAGTTGCTAAAAAGTAATGATCAATTTGTTGATTCAAAAAAGGCGTCGTTAAAGACGCCTTTTTTGTGTTTTATGAAGCAACTATGCTTCTTTTGTAATTGAAGTAGATTAGCTTACTTTGATTTTGCAATTCTAGACATAATCAAGCACCTTGTAGTTGAGTAAGATGCCCATTTATTTAAAGCCTTTACCGATTCTTTCAGGAGTATTCCTCCTTTTGGCAGTTAATTTATCTCAATCATTTTCTGCCCAAAGTAGCGACTTGCTTGGTTCGTTGTCTGTATTGATTGAAGGTGGAAGCGAGGCGAATCCTAACCATGTAATTATCTCACCATCAGTCAAAGGAAAGGCCGTTTTTAGGGGCCAAGTCAAAGGTAGTACTGATAATAATGTGTCTTTCTATAAAGTTCCTGATCTACTCGATCCGACAACCCTTGCGAACCCTTTCAAACCGGGTATCTTTATTTCACAAAAAGCGAGGGCAGTCGCTGTATTAAGTGACAATAATTTCACAATTGATCGCATTTCTATGATCGATGGGGGAAGTAATTATCTTAGTGCTCCTGATGTATTTATTCGTTTTCCTACATTTAGTACTGATTTTACCGGTCGTTTAGAAAATGCCTACGCTCGTGCCGACTTATCTGGTTCGCAAAGCGTAGTTGATATCAATGTAACGATAGCTGGAAATGGTTATGTAACAGCCCCTGAAGTACAAATAGAAGGAGGACCCCATTTTATTACATTGATTGATTCCGATTCTAACTTAACCGGAAAGTTTTACCGTATTGTCGGTAATTCAGGGGATCAATTGACACTTGAAAACTCTTTTAATGAAGATTTAGGATCGATCTTTACCGTTGATGCGGAGGTTGAGATATTTGAGGCTTGGACTCTTGGCGAATTGCTAGGCTATCAATCAACTTCTTTAAATATGTCTGCACCACATGACTATGTTTATTTGCTTGATGTTCCATCCTCTCAAAACGGAGGGGTTGAAGATTTTGAAGGCTTCCTGCACGATGGGACTTCATGGAAAAGAATGGATTCTCCAAGCGTCAGTGCTGACCATCAGGTCATTTTACCCAATCAGTCTTTTGTTGTTGCAAGAAGATCTCCCGACTCGATTAATCTGCAACTATCAGGAACGGCATTGTCTCATCGAACATATATCGATATTCCAGAAACAGGTAAAAGAGGAATGCTTAGCAATCCATACAGCGTAGATCTAATGCTATCTGATCTCATTGATACAGGGTTTATTACTGATAATAATCAGTCGCCATTCCTTTGGCTTTCTGATGCAGACCAGGAAAAAGCAGATAATGTTCAAGTCCTTAGGAATGGAGTTTGGTCAACCTATTGGCATAATGGTAAAAATCGCTCTATAAGCAGAAATGCTTTTGCCACAGCAAGGGCCGGTAGTGGACCTGGTGCATCCTTGATGCAAAGGGATATTTCTTTGGCTGAAGGTATCATATCCAATATGACCAATCCTACTTACGAGAGTGGCGAATTTATTGAAGTATTTGCAGTTGGCCATGGACTACGGAGCGGTTTTACCGTCAAAATATCGGGAGCAAGTGGTTATAAAACAAATAGCCAAAAGCAATTGGTTAATGAATTGGGTGAGGTCGTGGAACAGAATTCATCAGCATTGATTATTCAATCTGGAGCGAATGGTCTTTTTGAGATCAGCGATGTTACATTTGATAGTTTTAAACTCTCGGGGAAAGCTGGTGATTGTAATTTTATCCCTGATGGCAATGCTAAATGGTCTACTGGTTTTCGAGGTCTAGGATATGAATATGATTGCACGGTTTCGTTCATCGGTGGCGGAGGGAGTGGAGCGAAGGGAATTGCCAGGGTTGACACAGTCAATAAAAGAATTGAATCGATTTCTATTACGGAAAGAGGTTCGGGGTATATTGAGCCCCCAAAAGTAGTTATTCATGGGGGAGGATGGAGGAAGGTTGGTGCAGGAAATTCACCATTCAATGACCTCTTAATTCCCGCAGGTAGTGGGATCATGGTCGTTCGAAATAATCCCAGTGGTGAAGCCGTGCGTTTCCCTGTTAGGAATCCCTTCGAATAGAGAACTTACGAAATTTGATG
>JBMYOA010000095.1:0-7204 GCA_049598825.1 Opitutales bacterium
CCAATAAAGAGATAATTTTGTCCATGTCAATTAAGCAAAGAACAATTCAGAAAGAAAGATCGATTAAAGGGAAAGCACTTCATACTGGGGATGAAGTCACGCTTACAATCAAACCTGCCGAATCGGATGTTGGTTATCTTTTTCGAAGAATGGACTTGTATGGCAAACCTGAGATCAAGCCATTGTCAAAGCAGGTTACTGAACTGGTTCGCAATACAACTATTTCCGACGGTAACACTAAGGTTCACACGATTGAACACATGCTTAGTGCCCTGGCAGGTTGTGGTGTGGATAACGCAATTATAGAACTTGATGCGAGCGAGCCACCCATATTAGACGGTTCAGCAAGACCTTTCGTTAATCTTGTTATGGAAGCTGAACCGGTAGAGCTTGAAAAAGATCGATCTTTCATCGAGTTGCAAGAACCCGTTTCGGTAACTTCTGGTAACAGGTCAATGATTGCTCTGCCTTACGACGGATTTAGGATAACATGTACATCTGCCGATGATCGAGGTGTTCATGTGCAACACTTATCTTTAGAAATAGATCCTGAGACTTACATTGCACAAGTTGCACCTGCCCGTACATTTACACTCTATGAAGATATTGAGGAACTCTTGAAATTAGGCAAAATAAGAGGAGGGAGTCTCGATAGTGCAATTGTTATAAAGGGAGATAAGATCATGTCGAAAGAGCCACTACGGTTCGAAGACGAATTTGTCAGACATAAAATCCTTGATATCGTAGGTGATCTTTGCCTTCTCGGAAAACCTTTAAAAGCACACATTATTGCCGTTCGACCCGGGCATTCCCTTAATGCAGAACTTTCGTCAAAGATTCTCGAATCAGTTTCAAAGGCGGAAAAAACAAAAAAGGGTCCATTAGCCAAGGATCATGAAAAGAAGGCTTATGTGATGCCTGATGAGACAGAGTTGGATGTTCGTCGTATACTAGATGTTCTTCCACATCGTTTTCCCTTCGTGATGATTGATCGCGTCGTTTCAATTGAAGGTAATGAATCTTTGACTGGTATTAAAAATGTCTCCATCAATGAACCTTTTTTCACAGGGCATTTCCCCGGTCATCCTGTTATGCCGGGTGTTTTGCAACTCGAAGCTATGGCACAGGCTGCTGGAATCCTCTTGCTTCGCCGGGGTTCCTGCGAGGGCAAGGTTGCATTTTTTATGAGTGCAGACAAGGTAAAGTTCAGAAAGCCTGTCGTGCCTGGAGACCAGCTTGAGATTAAGGCAAACTTGGTAAAAGTTAGAGGGAATAAACTGGCAACAGCTGAAGTTTCATGTTTTGTCGCTGGTAAAGTAGTTTCATCCGCAAGTTTAATGTTTGCCATAACAGACGCATCTGAAGCTTAAGCATGGCAGTCGATATTCATCCATCTGCTATTGTAGATCCTAAAGCTGTCCTGGGAGAGGATGTAGTCATTGAGGCTTTTACCATAGTTGGACCTATGGCAAAGATTGGAGATAATTCAGTTTTGAGACATCATTGCACCGTAGATGGAGATGTGGAATTGGGGGCAAATAATGAGATTTACCCATATGCAATGATCGGCGGACTTACCCATGATCTTAAGTATGAAGGTGGGGTGCCCAAGCTTAAGATTGGATCAAATAATGTATTCCGTGAGTATGTGACTGCCCATGTGGCCACCAATGAAAACGATTCAACTTTAATCGGTTCTGACAATGTCTTTTTAGCATACAGCCATGTTGCTCATGATTGTGTGGTAGGGAACAATTTGGTCATGAGTAGTCACTCGGCTCTTGGCGGGCATGTTGAAGTGCATGACCATGTAAATGTGGGATGGGGGGCAGGAGTGCATCAGTTCTGCAAGATTGGTAGACATGCAATGGTTTCCGCCTGCTCGAAATTAGTGCAGGATGTTCCTCCTTTCATGCTTGCCGATGGATCTCCTGCTGAAGTCCGCTCGATCAATAAAGTGGGAATGGAAAGACATGGATTTCCGCCGGAGTCGATTGAGGAAGTTCGAAAAATTTTTAAAACACTTTACAAATCCAATCTCAATAGATCTCAGGCAATAGAAAAACTAAAAGAGGCAGGTGATTTAGAAGAAAATTCACTAGTCCGCGAATTTTCAGATTTTGTGGCAAGCAGTGACAGGGGATTGGCTTAATTTGTTGATTCAGGTATTTGGCTCAATTCTTCCAGTAATTTCCAATCATAAATTCCTGTCGAGTGTCCGTCTGAAAATAGTATCCTGATCGCATAATTCCCTACTTTTTCAAATTTAAGTATCTTGACAGTGGCTTTTGAAGATGGATGTGTTTTCTTCGAAAGATTACCAAAGATATCAGTTTCTCCTTTGTTTTCCGCACTTGGCGAGTTTTCACGAAGAGTTTTCGCATCAATAAAGGCCTCGCCCCCATTTACCCAATGGATCGCGAGGTAATCGCCTACTATTTCAATCTTTTTAGGCGAAACCGTCATTGGATAAAGCCATAGGTTTTGCTAGACAAAAGAGTCTAGGCTATGCCCTGCTGAAGGTGGGTCGGATGGATGAGAACCAGTTTGGTAATAGGGGTCTAAAACTTCATTCTGAAAAGGTCTACCCGGGTCTTCCGCTAATTTAGCAGCCTTGTTAAATTCTTCCATTTCTTCACGAATCATTTCCTCCTGAAGGTCTTTTTCTTCAAGTTCTCGATCAAGACTTCTTTCGTCCCAGTAACGATCATTATGAAATTGGCTGGGACCGGGTTCTTCAGGTAAATTAGTTGGTTTGACAACTTCCCAATCAGGTTCTCGGGTACAGTCTATTCCTGCATCATCAACATTGTCTACACTGTCAGGGACCTCTCCCGGTTGTTGGCATGTTGAATAGTTTTGGTTCTGTTCAGAAAGTGATCCGGATAGATCGTATGCCTCAGGAAGTTTGGTTACGCGGTTAAGAGAATCTTGACCGATTTCAGGAACTTCAGCAGCAGGTTGGTCCTCATTTTTGAGTTGTGCCTCTCTTCTAGCATTCTCGGATAGGCTCCCAAGACTATCGTTGTTTTGAACTTCCATAAAAAACAATATGAAAAAGAAAAGTAAACTATGCAAATTGAAATCTTACAGTTATACAATGACACTTCTTTGTAATTGCATAAAAGTAAGAAATTTGCATCCTTGTCAGCATGCCTAGAGAAACTGTCATATTGGAATGCACTGAAGCACGAAAAGAAGGTAAACCTCCTTCCCGTTACATGTCTACACGCAATAAGAAACTACAGACTGACCCTGTAGAGAAAAAGAAGTATAACCGTTTTCTTAAAAAGCATACTCTGCATCGGGAAATCAAAAGCTGATTTATTTGGCTTCTTCCATTAATTTGGAAGCAATCTCTTTAAAAGCTAGACTAGCTCTGCATTCTGAGTGAGAGATCACGACGGGTATTCCATGGTCTCCACCCTCGCGCACATTTTGATCTAAGGGGACTTGCCCAAGGAGTTTGGTATCAAGATCTTGTGAGGTTTTATCTCCTCCGCCTTGTCCGAAAATAAAATTCTTTTCTCCATTTTCAGGGTTTTCTAAATAACTCATGTTTTCTACAACACCTAGAATAGGTACATTAACCTTTTCAAACATTCTGGCCCCCCTGCGTGCCACATCAACTGCTGCTTTTTGCGGGGTGGTTACAATTACAGCCCCATTCAAAGGCAGCGTTTGAGCAAGAGAGAGTTGGGCGTCTCCTGTTCCCGGGGGAAGATCGATCAAAAGATAATCCAATTCTCCCCACTCAACATTACCGGCAAATTGCTGAATTGTTTTCATTACCATGGGTCCGCGCCAAACAACCGGGGATTCTTCATCGATCAGTAGTCCCATCGACATTAATTTAATCCCAAAACTTTCATTTGGAGCCAAAATATTTTCGCCAATTAATTTAGGTCTGTCTGTGGATCCAAGTAGTAGAGGGACGGAAGGCCCGTATACATCGCAGTCCATTAGGCCAATCTTAAGAGGTTGGGGCAATGATTCCCCCAAGCGGGATAGGGCACAGGCTAAATTGACTGCGAGTGTTGACTTCCCAACACCGCCTTTACCGCTGGCAATCGCAATAATTTTATCAATACCAGAAATTCTATTTTCTTCAGCATCGCTTGAGGATGAATTGGCATCCTTTTTTACTGCTATGGCGATATCAGTTTCGGTTATCTCTTCGGTTTGACCAAGCACTTCTTCTATTTGACTTTTTAAATGCAGGGGTAGTTTTGGATCTGTGCTCGTCAATTCTATCTTTACGAGGGCTTTACCGTTATCGAACTTTGCCTCATTCACTAATCCAAAAGAAACAATGTCACGTGAAAAACCAGGGTAATTTACCTTTTTTAAGCTTTCTAATAATTTTTCTGAGTTCATGAAATAGAAGATTATACAAAGTCTTCCAAACTATCTTAAAAACGAAGGGATACGATGTTTAATTCAATTTTTAGCCAAGGAATACGATTTTCGCTTGCTACCAACACATCAATCTAGATGTTTTGACATATGGTGGGAAAAAAATTCTGTTTCGATTTTAAAATATCTCTAATCTCAAAAGCATCCTTTTATCTATTTTTGCTAGTTGCTTTTCTTAATTGTCCACTCCTAGCACAGGGCAATTCTGAGATTGTGCTTGGTTCTATTGAAAGTGAATTAGAAAAGAAGCAGATCCCGATAGATCTTGGAAATACTCCCAAAATGATATCTTCAATTGTGGGTAAAGCTATTAAAATTCATGGTGGTTTGCGGTTGGCATCTGCCAAAGAGAGTCGATTTTCCGCTACTTTTACTTCGAGAGGACAAAATGAGATTCAGGTATCCATTGCTTCAGGTTTCCCCAAAAAAGTAAGTTCTACCTATAGTTACAATGAATCAAACATCAATCTATCGATTGCGAAAGCTTGTGATAAATTAGTGAGGGAGGTTCTTGGTATCCCAGGTTTTTTCGGAGGTAAACTATGTTTTCTTTCCAATCTTTCTGGCAAAAAAGAGATCTTTGTTTCCGATGCTTTGATGACCTCTGCGCGTCCGCAAACCTCATTTGGGAAGATCACATTTAATCCGAGTTGGGATAACCAAGGGCAGGGGATATTTTTTACAAGTAACCGCCAAGTCTTTAATAATGTCTTTTACTTAAACTTAGGAAATCGAAAATTATCTACCATCGCTAACTATCGGGGGAGTAATCTGCGGGCGGTGCAAAATCCTCGATCTAATCAGGTTGCTCTTATTTTATCGACCTCTGGTAACCCAGAAGTTTGGTTGGCTTCGTCACCTACTTCGAAGCCAAGTCGTTTGACTAGAAATCGAAGCAATGAATCGGGACCATCTTGGTCTTCAGATGGTAGAAGATTATTGGTTACTTCTGATAGTCGTGGAAAACCCCAGATTTATGAAGTCTCTGTATCTAGTGGGCAACTTACCCGTATCCCTACCAATATCAGTTCTCATTGCACGGAACCCGCTTGGAACCCCCGCCAAACTACAAAATTTGCTTTTACCGCAGCGATGGGAGGTGGGTTTCAGGTCTGCGAGTATGATTTCTCCTCTCGTAAAACGAGGGTTTTAACGAAGGGGAATAGTCATAGCATGCAACCATGCTGGGCGAGTGATGGTAGACATCTTTACTTTACCGAGAGATCCAAGACAGGTGCTACGCAGATTATGATTTTAGATACCGAGCTTGAAGGGTCTTCTCCGGTACCACTACATGGAGCAACTTTCGGAAACTGTTCTCAGGTTAGTTTTTATTATCCGAATTGATTACTATTGTGCTCGCTCCCTGGGCATGGGGTAAATAAATTCTTACATTCAATTTCAAACATTTTGTAAGAAATAATAAGCTCATGAAGTATTATTTATAATGTCGAAGATATTTTTTTTACTATCATTCCTTTCCGTCTCAGCATTCGGAAAGACTGTGACGATACAATTGACTAACGATTCCTTTGTTGAAGGTGAATTGGTTAAGTCGAATCTAGGAGAAGTGTTTGTCGACTTGGGGTTTGATATTCTGAAAATCCCGAAAACATCGGTTGTGAGTATGGTTGAGAAGCAAGTGAAGCAATCGAATGAAAAAACCGTTTTCCATAATGAGCTATTTGTTAATTCTGCTGGAAAAAGAAAGGAAAAACCGCTTAACATGCTCGTTGATGAATTAGGCGAAGCCGTGGTCCTGATTCGGACACCCATAGGTTTGGGGTCAGGTTTTCTTATACACCCAGATGGATATATCGTGACGAATGATCATGTGGTCGCTGGGGAGCGTCAAATCTCTGTTACCCAATTTAAGGGAAGTCGCACGGAGTTAGTTAAAAGAAACTATGATAATGTTAAAATTGTGGCGACTGGCGGTAATCTTGATTTGGCTCTTCTTAAGATTGAGGGAGAGGAAGAGGGGTTTAAATTTCCTTTTGTCATCTTGGGTGACTCGCCAGACCTCAAGCAGGGTGAACGGGTCTTCGCGATTGGCAGCCCTCTTGGCTTGGAGAGAAGTGTTTCCGAAGGAATCGTCAGTTTGCGTAATCGGATAATTTCCGACCGTCTTCATATTCAAACAACAGCAGAAATAAGTCCGGGGAATTCTGGTGGTCCTCTTTTTAATTATAAGGGAGAGGTGGTCGGAGTAAATAATATGAAAGTGGTCGCCCAGGGAGCTGAGGGACTGGGTTTTTCCATCCCGGTAGATTCACTTAAAACTTTTCTAATTAACCGCGATGCATATGCATTTGACCCACGTAACCCTAATGCAGGATTCCGATATACGACTCCACCTATTCAATCAAACTAATCTTCGAAACTCCCGTACTGTGAAACCACTTTTTTCTATTCCATTTTTCTCCATTCTTTTTTCATTAACTATTTTTGCTGACAAAGAATCCCTGATTTCATTTCTAGCACAAGATACTTTTATGGTCGTCGAGGTCGACAACTGGGGAGAATTGCGGGAAGACCTGGAATCGGGACCCTGGGGCGAAATTCAGGAGTTTCCAATCTGGCAGAAAGTTAGCGATAAGATCGAAAGTGAAATGTGGCGAGGTCAGAACAAGAAGGCCAAGTCAAAAATTTTTGAGGCAAAAGAGTCTGTTCTCGAACCATTGTTAGATTCACTAGATGGTGGAATTGTATTAGGAATCTCCAATTTCATTAGCCTTTTAGAACGCGAACCCATCAATCTTGAGGATGGGACCACAAAGAGTGTACA
>JBMYOA010000096.1:0-7135 GCA_049598825.1 Opitutales bacterium
CTCATTCGATTTCACGGGGCTATTCAAGTAGCGGAGGATTCAAAATCATTCAACCGGTTTGCTTCCCGGCTAAAAAAGCAAAGGGTTCTGGGTTTCGACATTGAGTGTAAACCAAACTTCAAGCGGGGCCCCAACAATCCTCCAGCACTGATTCAACTGGCCACGGCCGACCAGGCTTTTCTTTTTCGTCTTTATCCCGTGATGAAACTTGGCCCATTAGTCGATATTTTGGCTGACCCCGAAATCATTAAAACAGGAGTGGCCATGAAGGACGATCTCAAGAACCTCTACAAAATCGAGGAATTCGAAGCAGCTGGTTTTGAGGACCTAGCCACTCTGGCTAAATCACTGAAGATAGAACAAACTGGGCTTCGAAACCTCACCGCGATTTTTTTTAAGCAGCGCCTATCCAAATCCGCTCAACTGTCCAATTGGCAAAAACGCCCCCTCTCTCCTTCCCAAATCCAATATGCGGCAACGGATGCCTGGATCAGCCGTGAACTCTACCTGATTATGAAGGCGAGACTAAAAAGGTTGGATTAATTACGCCCTCTAAGAGCTTAACTTCCACCCTCGCTTCTTCAGCATATCCAGGAGCACCGCGGCCAAAAGGACGAGACCGAGTACCACTTTTTGCGTGTAGCTCTGGACGCCCGTCAGGTTCATACCGTTCTGAATCACGGCAATGATAAATGCTCCAATCAAGGTGCCAAAGACTTTCCCCCTACCCCCGGACAAAGAGGTTCCTCCCACCACGACTGCGGCAATCACATACAACTCATACATCAGGCCATATTTGGGATCTCCGCTCCTGAACTGGGAGGCCATCACCACCCCGCCCAGTCCCGCCAACACACCTGAGCAGGCATAAACCCAAAGCAGCACTTTTTTTACCGGCACACCGGAAAGTCTAGCCGCCTCCGCATTTCCTCCCACAGCATAGACATAGCGTCCCGCCGTGGTTCGACTCATCAGAAAATGGGCAGCCAAATAAAGTAATATCATCAGCACCACCGCATTTGGAATCCCCAAAAAGGAATCCCCTCGCCCCAGCCAATCAAAGGAATCCGGTATCTGATAAATGGAAAGACCCCCGGAAATCATGTAGGCCAATCCACTCGCCACCATCATCATTCCCAGACTTGCCACAAAGGAAGGAACCCCAAAGTAGGCAATCATCGAACCGGAAAACGCACCCAGTACTCCACATGCACCAATCGCAAGCATACACGCCACAATCATTCCAAGGACAGTCGCATCGGGCCCTCCCATCCATTCCCGAACGACCCAACAGCAAATGACTGCGGAAAAGGCAATCAGACTGCCAACGGACAGATCAATTCCGGCGGTAATGATCACCAGCGTCATACCTATTGCAATAATTGCAATTACTGCGATTTGATTGGCCACATTGAGCAGGTTCGAGCTCTTCAAGAAGTTGGGCCAACCATAACTTTCCGGACTTACCACTTTGATTTGGCTCAGCCCCGGGATGCTTTTTTTCATATTCGCCACCAAAGGTAAATCTGCGAAGGACTGCTCGCAGGCCAACAAGGTTACACTTAGCTTCTTGTCATCTGCCTCGCGCAAAGCTTTCCCCAGGTCAATGGGTCTACCCGCAATTGCCGCCTCCACTTTCCACCCACTCTCTGTCAACTGCTCTTCCAATTGAGAGACAAACACACGACCATCTTCACTATTTTTACCGGCGACAAGAACCACTCCCGGTTCCTCAAATTGGTCCTGAATTTGACCAAGTAAACGATCGGCCGCGTCCTGTCCCACTGGTTGTTGGTTTTCGTATGTGATCAAACTAAAGAACACGCAAAGGGCGACCAAAACCCCGAGCATTCCATAATCTGAGGATAATAATTTCTTAAGAATTTTCATTTTCGCTTTCCTTGTCATCAACAATCCCAATCGCCATCGCCATCAGTTTCTCCTGCGTAACATCTGGTCCATTGGTTACTTCACCCATAAATTCTCCTTCCTTCAGCACCATGATCCGGTCACTCATGCCCAGCACCTCAGGGAGTTCCGAACTGATCATAATTATGCCCTTCCCTTGCTTGGCTAATCGGTTCATCCATTGATAAATTTCAAATTTCGCCCCCACATCGATCCCTCGGGTGGGTTCATCGAAGATCAGGATTTCCGCATTTTTCTCCAGCCATTTGGCCAAAACCACTTTTTGCTGATTCCCTCCGGATAACTTTTCTGCCAACTGATCCGGACCCGAAATCTTAATCGAGATACTTTCCACATAATGATCAAAGCGATTCAATTCCCCGTTTCGATCGATCAGTCCATTTGTTGAAAATGCCCCCAGATTGGGAAGACCGAAATTCTCTTTGACCGAGAGGCCAAGGACCAGTCCTTGTTCTTTTCGATCCTCCGTGAGTAGACAAATTCCCGCGTTAATTGCGTCTCGGGGATTTTGAATATCCAGTTCCTTCCCGTCTAATTCGACAATCCCCCCGTCGCGGACATCCGCTCCAAATAACAGACGTACCGTCTCCGTCCTTCCTGCCCCCACCAATCCAGTAAGTGCGAGAATTTCCCCTGCTCTCACTTCCAAGGAAATACCCTTCACCTTATTTCCTTTTATAAGATTGCGAGCACGAAGCCTTATGTCTCCTACTTTTCTATCCTCCGTGGGGAATTCTGAATCCATCGCACGACCAACCATCAACTCAATAATCCTATTGCGTTTCATTTCATCCCGTTGCAACTCCCCTACCCGGGCTCCATCCCTCAGCACCACCGCTCGGTCTGCCAACCTCTCCACCTCTTCCAGACGATGACTGACATACACGATGCCAAGCCCCTGTGCTTTCAAATCATCCACTAATTCGTAGAGCCTTTCCACCTCCTTGTTGGTCAAGGCCGCACTTGGCTCATCCATGATTAATATGCGGGCTTTTCGCACCAGTGCTTTTGCAATCTCCACCATCTGTTTCTCAGCCACGGTCAGTTCATCGCAGCGAGTATTCGGATCAATCGTGGAACCTATTCGATTTAGAATTTCACGGGCTTTTGCTATTTCATCTCCACGCCTTACCCATCCGTAATCATTCGGCTCTATTCCGAGAAACATATTTTCGCCTGCACTCAAGCCCGGCACCAAATTAAATTCCTGATAAATGATCGCAATTCCCGCATCCAGTGAATCAGTGGGATGATTAAAAACGACCTCTTCCCCATCCAATTCAATTCGACCACTATCCGGGGATTGAGCCCCTCCCAAAATCTTGATCAAGGTACTTTTCCCGGCACCATTCTCTCCAAGCAAGGCTACACATTCTCCCGGCGAAAGCTCAAAGTCCACCGACTTTAGGGCATGCACCCCAGGGAAGCGCTTCTCGATTGACTGAAGAGTAAGAAAAGGCTCCATTCGTACCTGACGGGAGACTTTTACTCCAACACCTTTTTTCTTATCTCCAGAGCCGACTCCACGCAGATTTTACCAATTTCCTCAAACCTCTGCTCGGGCATCCGAAAAGCCGGTCCAATCGTGGTGATTGCGGCCACCGGGTATTCATAATCGTCCAAAATCACCGCAGATACACAATGAATACCCTCCAGACCTTCCGCCAAATCGACTCCATAGCCAGACTCCAGTGTCCTCTTGAGATCCTTTTTGAGCGATGGCATCGTGGCAAGCGTTCTGGGAGTAAATTTCTTAAGAGTTACTTCCTTTAAATAGTCATCCAATTCTTCCTCCGGTAATTTCGCCAGGATCGATTTTCCGGGAGCACAGGAATAGCAGGGTACACGCATGCCCACTTTGCCGGACACCTTGATCGGTTGGTCGGACACACATTGCTCAAGGATTAGACATTTCCCCTCAGACATCACCGCCAACTGGGTCGTCTCACCGGTCCTGTCCCTCAAACTTCTGAGAGCATCCCATGCACACAGAACGAGACTTTTGTCATTCACCTGTGGTCGGGTCAAGTCTGCCACCCGGTTGGTCAGGACAAATCGTCGATCATCCTCCCTCCGATAAAGCCAGCCCCGTTTATTCATCGTTTCGGTTATTCGGCCCACGGTATTAACAGGAAGAGATAAAGCCCGGGCGATTTCACTCGCAGATTGCCCTTTCCGGAAACGACCAAGGTATTCCAAAATCGCCAAAGTCCTTTCCGTACTGCGGGAAGACGCATTTTCACTGACGGTGATTGCTTGTGTTGTCATCTAATAAACTTCTGCTTATTGAAGGGATGCATCCTGCAAACCGTCTTCCTGTCTGTACAATTCGGTGGGAATTAATACCTCAGCGGGCACTTCCTCTCCGTTAAAATAAGATAAAATGAGCTCGACTGTCCTGGTTCCTATTTTATCAGGAAACTGGACCGGATCGGCATAAATCTTACCCTCTTTAATTGCCTGCTTTCCTTCCGGTTGCCCGTCAAAAGCCACAATTTTCACTTGATCCTGCTTCCCTGCCTTTTCCAGGGCAGCTCTCGCCCCGAGAGCCGACGGATCATTGATCGCAAAAATACCGGCCAAATCTGGGTGTGCCTGCAAAGTATCTTCGGTCACCTTGTACCCCTCATCCCGGACGCCCCCGCCATCCAATTCCGAAACCACCACAATTTTACCGGTTTCCTTGCCTTGGTTGTGAGCGTTTATCACTTCCTTAAATCCCTGCACCCGCAACTGGCAGGAATTGGCCTGTGGAAAATGAACCACCAGGACTTTTCCGCCATTTTCTCCCAAAGCCTCAATCATCGCCTCGCCGGCCAACTTTCCTCCCTGCAGGTTGTCAGACCCCACATGACTGACCACTTCCGCCCCCTCGGCTACACACTTTAAATCACAGGTAAAAACGGGTACGCCCGCTTCATTGGCTTTTTTTATGGCGGCACCTGTGGAGATCCGGTCACAGGGATTGAGCACGATGGCCGCGACTCCTTTGGTCAGAAAATCATCAATTTGATTGGCCTGCTTCTGCACATTGCGGTCGCCGTCCACGATGATCACATCATAGCCATGCTTGGCCGCTTCGCTCTTAATATTTTCAGCAATTACCGAGAAAAAAGGATTACCCAGGGTCAAAACCGACACTCCAATCGTCCCATTACTCTTGGATTCCTGATCGTTGGTAGTGGAAACATTTTCGCCTCCTCCACAACTGGTAATAAGCAGACTACCAAGAATAAGGGTTGTATTGATAAAAAGATAGAGACGTCGTTTCATTACTTATATAGGATTATAATTGATTTCTAGATTTGGAACATTACCCATTATTGGAAAACATGAAAGAATTAAACTTCAAGCAAGAACTTACCGCTGCCTTTGGACAGCCCATCGCTGAAAACCCCACGCAGGTCATGATCGAGGCCGCTTACCGCCATCATAACTTGGACTGGCGCTACCTCACCATCGAAGTTGGCCCCAACGATTTGGAAGCCGCCGTCCGGGGAGCCAAAGTCATGGGCTTCCAGGGCTTCAATTGTACCATCCCCCACAAAGTCAAGGTGATCGAGTATCTGGATGGCCTCGGCCAGTCCGCCGCACTCATGGGAGCAGTCAATTGCGTGGTCCGCCGCGATGGACAATGGATCGGAGAAAACACCGACGGAAAAGGCTTTGTCTCTTCCCTGCGTGAACTTACCGATCCCAATAGAAAAAAAGTGGTGATCTTCGGTGCCGGTGGTGCTGCCCGGGCAATCAGCGTGGAAGTGGCTTTGGCCGGAGCCAGTCACATTACCATCGTCAACCGTTCGATCGAGCGGGGTGAAGAATTAACCAAACTTCTGCAGGACAAACTCCCCTGCTACGCCGACTTTGCTCCATGGGAGAGTACATACTCCATCCCCGAAGAAACCGATGTCGTGATCAATGCCACTTCTATCGGTCTGTTTCCGGATGTTGATGCCCGGCTCGATTTCGATCTCAACACCCTGACTTCCGAAATGGTGGTGGCCGATGTCATCCCCAATCCACCCGCCACGAATCTGGTGCGGGATGCCAGAGAAAAAGGCTGCAAAGTGATTGACGGGCTGGGCATGCTGGTCAATCAGGGAGTTATCGGGATTAAGCACTGGACAGGCATTGATCCCGATCCATCTGTCATGCGTGCTGCCCTTGAAGAAGTGTTTGGAAAATCTGCGTGAATCATCCAATGAAAATTCCTGCTCTCTCCTCACTCATCTTCTTTTGTTTATCCTGTTCCATGGATGAAAGTATCGAGGTTTCCAATCAGGGAACCGTCTCTATCGGAAATCCATCAGAAAGCATCCTGACCAGTTCGTCCAGTCATGCAGGCAAACAATTCAGTTCCCCATGGACCGTCACCCGGAAAACCCTTAGCGGGGGAAAACAGGAAGGCGTTGAACTTCTCACCCTGGATAATGGACGCCTCAAAATTCGAATCATTCCCACCCGGGGGATGGGTATTCTCGATGTTACCATGGACGGCATTCGGTTGGGCTGGGATTCCCCGGTCAAGGAAGTGGTGCATCCCTCCCATATTGACTTGGAAAGCCGTGGTGGCCTTGGTTGGTTGGAAGGTTTCAACGAATGGATGGTCCGCTGCGGCCTGGAATTTGCCGGCCATCCGGGCACCGATCAATTCCTGAACAACACGGGAGATCCCGCCACCCTCGACCTCACCCTGCATGGAAAAATCCAGAATATCCCCGCTTCCACTTACGAAGTTTTGGTAGACCCTGAACCTCCCCATCGAATCCGTATTCGTGGAACCGTTTACGAAAGCTTCTTTTACGGGCCTAAGCTCAAACTGGTCACCGAAGTTTCCACAACTCCTGGTTCTGATACTTTTCGCATATCTGATCTGATTACCAACGAAGGATCATCCCCTCAGGAATTCCAGTTAATTTACCATGGTAATTACGGATCATCCATCCTGGAAGAAGGAGCCACAGTCTACGCTCCCGCCTCTTCCATTACCCCCATGAATGATAATGCCGCCCGCTCCCTCGATTCATGGAATACTTACCTCGGCCCCACCAACAACTATGTCGAACAGGTCTATTTGCTCGAACCATTGGGCGACGGTAATTCTTCCGCGATGGCCCTTTTGGTAAATCAGAATGCAGATCAGGGAACTTCCGTTCGCTGGAATGTTTCGGAACTCCCCTACCTTACCATCTGGAAAAACACCGCT
>JBMYOA010000097.1:0-7091 GCA_049598825.1 Opitutales bacterium
TCCCTTCGTGATATTTCCGTGCATTTTTAAGCCCATGCAACATGCTTGCATATTGGGATGCGAGATTGGGATTTAGAATCCGTCTGTATGAATAAACAAAATCGTGAGCCGTGACAGGATCGCCGTTGCTCCACTTGGCATTTTTTCGAAGATGAAAGGTGTAGAGCAGTCCATCTTCTGAGATATTCCAACTTTCGGCTACCCCTGGTACCGGTTTGAGGGTTTTCGGGTCTTCGCTTACCAGTCCTTCAATCAGGGCAATGATTACATTGTGGGCCGAAACACTGCTTGCTAAATGGGGATCAAGGTATTGAGGCTCGGACCCCAAGCCAAAATGAAGAATTTTATCTTCGATCGCATTTTCAACATTACTGGGAGCTGAGCATCCTCCCAGTAGGAAAAGCATGGGAACGAGCCAAAAAGAGTGGCCGATTACCCGTTTCGGGAAAGTCCATGGAAAAGAATGATTGATAACATGAAAAGTGCGGAGGCTTATGCACTTGGCAAGCAAAAGCATGGGAGAATCATTCAGTTTTTAATGGTTTGTCTTTGAATTGTTGTGCCAGTGTGCATAGGAATAAAGCGAGTTCATGCGTGATTATTTCATAAGAAGAATGTTGCTGATTCCACCCACCCTCTTTGGAATCAGTATTTTGGTCTTTGCCATAACCCGGTTGGCACCAGGCGGGCCACTGGAGCAAGCCATGATGCAAATGCAACAGGTTTCCCAGGATGGAGGTGGCGGTCAGGGTATGGGCTCCGATCAGGCACTTTCGCAGGAACAATTGGAACAGATGAAACGCCTCTACGGTTTCGATAAGCCACATTGGGAAGCTTATCTCATTTGGCTGGGTGTTATGCCCAGGGAAACCGAATTTAGGCAGATCAGGTTTTCAAACTTCGAAAATCAGCTTTCCGAGAGAGTCCGTATTCCGACCTTTCATCTTTCTGAGTTGGACTGGGATGCCGATGGGTATGTGCAACGCCAGGAAATTCCGGCTCACATTTCATCTTATATTGGATTTGATTCGATCGATGGCAATAATGATGGAGAAATAGACGGAATGGAGGCTGAGGGCGTTCTGGGATGGATTGAGGGTGCCAGGGAAAAAGTTATCATTCGCCGTGATGATGATGGCCAAGTTTTTCTGGTAAACCACGATGAATTGCTCGGTAATTGGAGTATCCGGATGAGGGAACAGAAAGAGTCCACGCAAAATGCCCCACCGATCGCAGAGCTTTTCATGACCCGATATGAGGGAGTACTGCAGGGTAACTTCGGGCAATCAACCAGGTATGGTGAATCCGTCCTTCAGGTTATAGCAGAGCGTTTGCCTGTTTCCACTTACTTCGGTCTGCTTACTTTTTTTATAACTTATTTAATTTGTATTCCCCTCGGTGTCTTTAAGGCAGTCCGACACAATCAATTATCGGATGATCTTACCTCGATCCTCATTTTCGTGGGTTATGCGGTGCCAGGCTATGCCCTTGGCTCTTTGTTACTCCTCTTTCTCTCCGTGAATATGGATTTCCTGCCTATGGGTGGTTTGGTCAGTGACGGTTTCGAAGAACTCGGCACATGGGACAGGCTGGTGGATTTGCTTGCTCACACCGTACAGCCTTTGTGTTGTTATTTAATTGGCGGTTTTGCTTTTGTTACCATGCTAATGAAAAATCATTTGATGGATAATCTTTCGGCTGATTATGTCCGCACGGCAATGGCCAAAGGTGTCTCCTTTAAAAATGCAGTGCGTAAACATGCCTTAAGAAATTCCCTGGTGCCCTTGGCTACCAATGTCGGTCACCAGGTTACCCTTTTTGTCACAGGTTCTTTTTTGATCGAAACCATATTTGATATCGATGGATTCGGCCTTCTTGGCTTTAATTCAGTTATAGACAGGGATTATCCCGTGGTAATGGGAATCCTCACCTTATCTGCAACCCTGATGCTTTTAGGAAACATTCTGTCTGATGCTCTGGTTGCCCTCGTCGATCCGCGGGTTCGTTTTGAATAAACTTAGATGTTTCAGCTTAATCCACTAACCAAGAAGAAATTACGGCGTTTCCGTTCGATCAAGCGGGGCTATTGGTCTTTTTTGATTCTTGTGTTTCTCTATCTTATCAGCTTGGCCGGAGAACTCTTGGTCAACAAGAGAGCACTGGTTGTGTATTATGGGGGTGATTTTTTCTTTCCCACTTATGGAGAGCAATTTAGTGGTAAGGATTTTGGTCTGGGTTACGATTACGAAGTCGATTACCGAGAATTGAAAAGAAAATTTGCAAAAGAAAATAAGGAAAATTGGGTCCTGATGCCATTGGTGCCGTACGGACCCTATGAAATGGATTATCGATTGGAGGGATCCAACGGATTTTCGCCGCCTAATTTTGAAAGAAGTCATTATTGCGGGACCGATAAAACAGAAAGGGATGTCCTCGCTCGTTTACTGTACGGCTTTCGTATCGCGATGACTTTTGCGATGGGTTACCTTGTGCTTACCTATCTCATTGCTGTTGCGGTTGGCAGTTTCATGGGATACCTCGGAGGCAAAAGTGATATGCTGGGTCTCCGGTTCGTAGAAATTTGGGCCAATGTACCTTTTCTGTATATGGTGATTATTTTGGTTTCAGTGATGCCCGGAGGCTGGGGAATCGGTTGGCAGGTGTCTTCGCTTTTAATCATTATGGTACTGTTTTCGTGGACTGGTATGACTTACTACATTCGGGCTTCTGTTTATAAGGAAAAGGCAAGGGATTACATATCGGCAGCTAAGGTAATTGGAGCCGGTCCCTTCCGCATTGTATTTAAACATTTACTTCCCAATGTCGTTTCCACCCTGGTGACCTTTGCCCCCTTTACTATAGCCGCAGCGATTTCTTCAATCACGGCACTCGACTTTCTCGGTTACGGGCTCCCCCCACCCACCCCGAGTTGGGGAGAACTCCTCAAGCAAGGAGTAAATAATCTCCGGACTGCTCCCTGGATTGTGGTATCAACGGTGACTGCACTGGTTTTTACTCTAACCCTCGTGACTTTCGTGGGTGAAGCGATTCGCGAGGCTTTTGATCCTAAGAAATTTTCCACTTACGAATGATATGAATAAAGCAAAGTACCTGATTCCCTTATTGTTTCTTTTAACGAATTTATTTTTTTCGAGCTGCGATAATCCCAAGCTTAAACCTCCACGATCGGATAGTCCTTCCAGGGAAGAAAAAACAGGTCAGAAGGGAGAGATGATTGATCGGGAATTCGCCCGAGAATTAGCCCGGGAGTTTGGTAAGGAATTTGCCATCGAGTTTGCCAGGCAAATGAAAGGAGCAGGATCTTTTTCTCTGAGTGAGATTAACGGGTCTGTGGAAAAAAATTCATCGGGCGGGACATCAGGCATTTTGAATGACCGCGGAGAGGCACATCCTCTGCTGGCTGGCTGCTCTGAGGATGTATTGGAATTTTATCAAAAACATTCGGATTGTTTTTCTATAGCTTCGACCAGTGATATCCCTGCTGATTTGAACTGGCAGGAAGGAACCGAAGAAAAAGAATTTTCTTCCCCGGCTGCACAGAAAGGCGGAACCTGGGAAGTGTTTATGAGAGATTTTCCTCGTACGCTTCGCACAATTGGCCCTGATGCAAACGGGGCTTTTCGAAGTTATCTTCTCGATTACAATGTGATGAGTCTCACGCATGCACATCCTAACTCGGATGGATATTATCCAGGGCTTGCGAATTCCTGGGCGGTTGGTGAAGACGGGAGAACGGTGTACTTTAAGCTAGATCCAAAGGCCCGCTACAGCGATGGGGAAAATGTGAAGGTGTCGGACTTTTTCTTCTTCTTTTACTTTATGAGAAGCAAGCATATCCAGGCACCCTGGTACAACGATTTTTATGGTAAGGATAAATTTCAAAAAGTTACCCTCTATGATGAGAATACTCTTTCAATCACATTTTATAAGGCAAAACCTGATATTGTTGAAAGAGTCTCCATCCGTGCCAAGCCGGAGCATTTTTACGGGGAGTTGGATGGCGAATTTCTCAGCAAATATCAATGGAATCCGGAACCAACCACAGGTGCCTATGTCGCTTTGCCTGAGAATGTGGACAAGGGTAAGTCAATTACTCTCGTAAGGCAGGAAGACTGGTGGGCCGACCAAAAGCGATTCTTTCGTTATCGCTTTAATCCGGAAAAAATAAAAGTCAGTGTAGTCCGCGACTACAACAAAGCTTTTGAAATCTTTCTCAAAGGTGGAGTGGATATGTTTGGTTTGGCGAAAACGGAATTTTGGTATGACAAGCTACCCGATGATCATCAACTTGTTAAAAACGGTTATCTTTCCAAGGTAACTTTCTTTAATCAGACGCCTCCGCCCTCCTATGCACTGAGAATCAACTCACAAAAACCTCCCTTCGATGATTTAAATGTCAGGATTGGTTTTCATCATGCGATGAATTTTGACATGGTGCTGGAGAAAATTTTCCGTGGTGATTTTGTTAGAATGAACACTGTGGCAGACGGGTACGGTGAGCGTTCCCATCCAACTTTAAAAGCCCGGGAGTTCTCTGTTGAAAAGGCCTTGGAATTTTTTGGTAAAGCGGGCTTTACCAAAAGGGGAGGGGATGGAATTTTAATCAATGATTCCGGAGATAAACTGTCAGTGGAATTACTCACCGGGTATAGACATTTCGAAGATGTTTTGGTGGTACTTAAAGAACAGGCGAAGAAAGCCGGATTGGAACTTAAATTAAAGGTACTTGAGCCCACTGCAGCGTGGAAGGCCGCCAATGAAAAAAATCACCAGGTCGTTTTTTCCGCATTCAACTCTTTCGTCGAGTTATTTCCAAGGTTTTGGGAACCCTACCATTCTGATAATGCCTACCAGGAACCGGGGGATTCTAAATACCAGGATGATGGTTCGCTAAAGCCAGGTCTGACAACCAAGGTAAGTACCAATAACTTTACCCAGACCGCAGTCAGAAAAATCGATCAGCTGATCAATCAATATCGGGAGGAAGAGGATTTGGGTCGCATCACAGAGATGGCCCACCAATTAAGCCAAATGATTCATGACCATGCGGTATGGGTGCCTGCCTGGAAAAAGCCTTGGCTAAGGATCGGCCATTGGAATTGGGTTAAGTTTCCTGATGATTGGGGGCCCAAGGAGTCTCGGGATTATGAAGAGTTTCAAGTTTTCTGGATCGATCAAACCGAGAAGGAAAAAATCTTATCGGCGATGGAAAAGGGAGATCCTGTTTCAGATAAGCCTACTATTCGGATTTATGAGAAATATAAATCGGAGTAAATACGATCTCTTGAACATTAAAAAATGACGGATCAACCGAACTCTCCCTTGCTAAAGATCGAAGACCTTTCCGTTCGTTTTCGGACAGATGAGGGAGAGGTGGAGGCATTGGATCAGGTCAGCTTGGATGTCCAGCACGGGCAAACTGTGGGGGTAGTGGGTGAATCAGGTTGTGGCAAAAGCGTCACCGCATACTCCATTATGCGACTACTACCCAGACCCATTGGGAAGATCACTTCCGGTAGAATCTTATTTCAGGGGAAAAACCTGCTTGATTTGGATGCGGATGAGATGCAGGGCATTCGGGGCAATGAGATTGGAATGATTTTTCAGGAACCGATGAATGCCTTAAATCCGGTACAAAAAATTGGCACCCAGTTATGCGAGGTGTTTTATCTCCACGAGCAGTCGGAGAGCCATCAAGCATGGTCGAAGAGTATCAATATGCTCGATGCTGTAGGGATTCCTTCTCCCGAGAATCGTATGCACGAATACCCTCATCAATTATCAGGTGGTATGCGTCAACGGGTAGTCATTGCCATGGCTTTGGCCTGTAAGCCTAAATTAATTATCGCTGACGAACCGACTACAGCCCTGGATGTCACTGTGCAGGCACAGATTTTGGAGTTACTGCAAAATCTAAGGAGGGATTTAGGATCTTCTGTTTTGCTGATCACTCACGATCTTGGAGTGATTGCCGAGACTTGTGATCAGGTTTGTGTAATGTATGCAGGGAGAATTGTGGAGAGAGGACCAACTGCCAAAATTTTTTCATCTCCCCGGCATGCTTACACCCAGGATTTATTGGCTTCCATTCCTCAATTACATGGTACTCCAAAGACCAAATTGAAAACAATCGAAGGAATTGTTCCGGGTTTATCAGATTTAAATAATGGATGCCGTTTCGGACCAAGGAGTGGACGACTGCATTCTGAGGAGCATCTTTCATGGAGACCTAAATTTATTGAGATTTCCAACGATCACTGGGTGGAAGCTTGCCCGGTTTGTACATCAGCATGAAGGACGAAAACGAATTTTTGGAAGTTAAGGACTTGCGGGTGCATTTTCCGGTTCGTGGAGGTGTCTTTAGAAAAGCGATAGGTGCGTGTAAAGCGGTGGACGGAGTTGGGTTTAGTCTCCAAAAGGGACAAACCTTGGGATTGGTCGGCGAATCTGGTTGCGGCAAGTCCACCTTGGCCAAGGCGATCGTCCGATTGGTTTCTCCCACAAGCGGGCAGATTCTTTTTAAGGGAATAACTAGTAATGAAAAGGGTCGCCAGAAAGATTTTTGCAGGGCGGTGCAAATGGTTTTTCAGGATCCTGCTGAATCCTTGAATTCAAGAATGACGGTGGGCTCCATCATTCAGGAGCCTTTGGATATTCATGGGATTGGAAACATGCAGGAAAAATCTTCGCGTGTTCAGCAACTTCTTGAACAGGTCGGGCTTCCGCCAAGTTCGGCCAGAAGGTATCCTTTTGAATTTTCGGGAGGACAGCGGCAAAGAATTGGAATCGCAAGAGCATTGGCCTTGCAGCCAGAACTTTTGGTTCTTGATGAACCAGTCTCCGCCCTGGATGTTTCCGTGCAAAGCCAGGTCTTGAATTTACTGATGGATTTACAGCGAGACCTCGGCTTATCTTATCTTATGATAGCCCACGATCTTGCAGTGGTCAGGCATATTTCGGATGTGATTGCCGTAATGTATCTTGGGAAAATCGTGGAGATGGCACCCGCAAGTCAAATTTTTGATAACCCCAGACACGCTTACACAAAAGCCCTTCTCTCCGCTATTCCA
>JBMYOA010000098.1:0-7087 GCA_049598825.1 Opitutales bacterium
CTAACCGCTGAGCTACGGGCCCGTTAGTTGATAAATACTGACCTACAGGCTTTTTCCTTGCAACTCAAAAAGGGATTTATGAGAGGCGACCGAACGCTAGATAAGTTTTGAAGGCAGCAGAATAGACAATCTTAGATTAACTAACTTTGCCAATAGTTTTCGCCATAATTGAAAAAGATTTCGTCTCCAGGTTTAATTTCTTCAATAGCTTCAAACCGGGCTGTTTTCCACCGTGTAGATGTGATTAAAAAAGCATTAGGTCTTTTACTAGAATGATTAATGTAACGGGTATAATTGGCCAAAGGACCTTCTCCGATGATGATATAATCATTGCACAAATAGAGAATATAATCTGAAGGAGGACGTCTAGGGTTATTAAAAGCCTTATTATTTAAAATTTTTCCAGTGTAGTAACCAATGGTATCTTCGATAGAAATATGAACTAAAGAAAAAAGCCCACGCCCAGCCCCTGTGATTGTAGAGGAGCGTATTTCAAATGAATCGGCTGTCCATTTTTTTGACATTTTATCAAATCAGAAAATGATTTTATTGGGAAGTTACCTAGTAATGTATGAGAATATCGAACCAAAGATGACTACAAGATTTTACCCAAGTAACGCAAGGAGATCTCCGGATGCATTAACTACCTTTTAATTTAAGGGCTACCAACCCCTATGTAAAAAATGAGGAGGTTAAGTTTTTATTGAAAAACTAGCGGGATTTTCCCTTTGCTAATTTTCTCGCTTGTTCAAATTTGGCTGCTGCTTCTAGCATTTGTAGTTGAGCCTCATCAAAATTGCTATTCTTACCTTCTTCTAAAGCTTGCTCTGCTTTTTTAATTGCAGCCTCGATTTGCTGGTGATCGTCTTCATCAACAAGAATGGCCTGATCGGTGATGATGGAAATTTTTTCAGCGTATACTTCGATGAAACCACCACCTACGGCGAGATAATCAGTTTTACCGTCCTTGACAACTTTTACATCTGCAGGTTCTAGCCTATCAATCAAGGGGGCATGGTGCTGAAGTATGTCAATCTTTCCATTTGCAGTCGGAATAACGGCATGCTCAACATCCTCGGAGTAGACTACCCCTCCTGGGGTAACAATTTCTAATTTGATGATAGACTTAGCCATATCAGGAGGAGGAAGCTTCCTCTCCAATCACACCGTCGATTCCACCTTGCATGTAAAAGTCATTTTCAGCGACTTCATCTAATTCTCCATCCAGAATCATCTTGAAGCCCCGGATCGTGTCTTTAACAGGAACATATTGACCGGCAACACCGGTAAATACTTCAGCCACATGGAAAGGTTGAGAAAGGAACTTTTGAATCTTACGTGCCCGGAAGACTGTTTGTTTTTGATCGGGCGAAAGTTCATCAATCCCGAGAATCGCAATAATATCCTGCAGATCTTTATAGGATTGCAGCACCTCTTGTACGCGTCGCGCGACTTGAAAGTGTTCTTCACCAACAATTTCCGGGGACAATGCATTAGATACTGAGAAGAGTGGATCAACTGCGGGATAAATTCCAAGTTCCGCAATCGAACGCTCTAGCACGATAGTCGAATCCAAGTGAGCAAAAGTATTGGCCGGAGCAGGGTCAGTTAAATCATCAGCTGGTACATAAACCGCTTGGAATGAGGTAATCGAACCTTTCTTTGTCGAAGTGATTCGTTCCTGAAGGTTACCCATTTCTTCTGATAGTGTTGGCTGATAACCAACCGCGGAGGGAGATCTTCCAAGAAGAGCCGAAACTTCAGAACCAGCCTGTGAGAAGCGGAAAATATTGTCTACGAAAAGCAATACATCTTGTCCCATTTCATCACGAAAATATTCAGCCATGGAGAGACCGGAAAGAGCGACCCGCATCCGAGCACCTGGTGGTTCGTTCATTTGTCCGTAAACCAAAGCTACCTTTGATTTGGAAATATCATCCTGGTTGATAACCCCTGCTTCAGACATTTCCTGGTAGAGGTCATTTCCTTCGCGGGAACGCTCCCCTACCCCAGCAAAAACAGAATAACCGCCATGTGCCTTAGCAATGTTGTTGATAAGCTCCATGATAACAACCGTTTTACCAACTCCTGCTCCACCAAATGCACCAACCTTGCCACCTTTGATAAACGGACAGATTAGATCGATAACTTTGATACCAGTTTCAAGAATATTAGCTTCTGTATCCTGATCAAGCAGTGTGGGAGCTTGGCGATGAATTGGGCGAGTTTCTTCATTACCACATGGGCCGCGATTGTCCACTGTTTCTCCAATTACATTGAAGATACGTCCAAGAACTTTCTCGCCAACAGGAACTGAGATAGGAGCACCTGTGTTAGTGATATCCATTCCGCGAACCAAACCTTCCGTTGAAGACATGGCCACGGCTCTTACACGGCTTTCGCCTAGGTGTTGTTGGGTTTCGAGCACCAAGCGTGATTCAGTATCAGAGTTTGCAAGTTTGTAAGTGACTTCAAGAGCGTCGTAGATTTCCGGAGTTGAACCAGGAGGGAATTCGGCGTCTACTACGGCTCCAATGACTTGAACGATTTTGCCTTTATTTGTTTCTGAGTTTTCCATTTATGTTCTAAAAGGGTTAAGAAGGAATTAATTTGAAAAGCTTGCAGCAGAAATTTCGAGAATTTCCTGCGTTATAGCGGCCTGTCGTGCACGATTATACTGAAGAGCCAGATCGTCGATAAGGTTTCCGGCATTATCAGTGGCTGTTTTCATGGCAACCATCCTTGCACTATGCTCAGAAGCCTGAGATTCCAATACAAGCTGGAAGATCTCCTGCTTAAGGTATAGACCGGCAAGATCAGCTAATACAGCATCACGGTCTTCAAACAAGATTTCACGAGTGTCTTTGGGTGCAGTGTGCTCAGGCTCACCAAATCTTTCATGTAATTTTTGGGTCATGGAATCTAAATCATTTAGGGGAAGTAGCCTAAGTAATTCAGGTTCTTGACGAAGAGTGTTCACGAAACTGGTGTAGAGAATTTCAATCGTATCAATGGTGCCCTCGTCATAACTGCGCAACATGAAATCAACGATTTTTCGCACATCTGAGAAAGTCGGCTTATCAGGGAGAGAAAAGTCTGCGATCAGGTCTTTTTTCGTTCTGCTTAAAAACTGCGATGCTCGCTTACCGACAGCAATAAACTTTGCTGAATTCTCAACATCATTGAGTTTTCGGAAAAGATTTCCATTCAGAGCTCCACAGAGACCTTTGTCCGTTCCAATTACTAGGATTCCACGATGCCTGATAGGCCTTTGCACAAAATACGACTGGGTAATTTCCTCAAACTCATCAGCTATGGAAACTATAATGTCAGCCAAAATAAGAGCATATGGACGGCCAGTTTTAGCTTCGTCCTGTGCCTTCTTCATTTTGGAGGTAGCAACCATCTGCATCGCACGGGTAATTTGACGGGTGCTTTTAACCCCCTTAATGCGATTTCGAATGTCTCTTGTATTAGGCATGAATCAAGTGATCCGCAAATGGTTAGGCGAAAGTTCTTTTCCAGTCTTCAAGGGCCGACCTTAAATTCTGTTCGGTACTTTCTTCTAATTTGCCGCTTTGATAAATTTCATTACAGACTTCTTTTCCTTGTCCTGAAAGAAAATCTTTAAGGCTGGACACAGCCTCTGAAATCTTATCGACATCAATAGAATCAAAGAAGTCATTTTGCATTCCCCACATGATGGCAGTTTGAACTTCAACTGGAATGGGGTTAAAAGCCGTTTGCTTGAACATTTCAACAATCCGTGCACCCCGGTCTAAGCGAGCCTTCGTGGCTGCATCCAAGTCAGATTCAAACTGGGAGAATGCTGCAAGTTCACGGAACTGAGCAAGTTCTAGCTTAACTTTACCAGCCACTTTTTTGTAAGCTTTAATTTGAGCCGCTGAACCTACACGAGAAACTGAAAGTCCCACAGAAACCGCCGGGCGAATACCTTTATTAAAAAGGTCAGTTTCAAGGAAGATTTGTCCATCTGTTATTGAAATAACATTGGTTGGAATATAACCGGAGACATCCCCCATTTGAGTCTCGATGATGGGTAATGCGGTTAAAGAACCGTTTCCATTGTCTTCATTCAGGCGAGCTGATCTCTCCAGAAGGCGGGAGTGAAGATAAAAGACATCTCCAGGATAAGCTTCACGACCAGATGGGCGTTTCAGAATTAGTGAAATTTGTCGGTAGGCAACCGCATGTTTTGAAAGATCATCATAAACAATCAGTGCATCGCGGCCATTTTCCATGAACCACTCCCCCATAGCACATCCTGCGTAGGGTGCAAGGTATTGGTTGGCAGGATTATCAGCAGCTGGTGCAGAAACGATGGTGACATACTCCATTGCTCCCGTTTCTTCCAGCACCTTAATGGTACGAGCAACATTTGAGTTTTTCTGCCCTACTGCGACATAAATACAGTACACTGGCCGAAAGTCTTTATTTCCGGATTGCTCACCTTGTTTATTAATCTTGGCCTGATTGATAATCGTATCAATAGCAATAGTCGTTTTTCCAGTTGAACGGTCGCCGATAATTAACTCACGTTGTCCGCGACCTATCGGAATCATCGAATCGACAGCCATAATCCCGGTCTGAAGGGGTTGGTCTACTGATTTTCGTGGTATGATTCCAGGAGCAATTCTTTCTACGGAATACTCCTCTTTAGCTTCAATTGGGCCTTTGCCATCTATGGGACGACCTGCTGCATCAACGACTCGTCCTAAAAGTTCCATGCCAACGGGGACGGAAAGGAGCTTTCCGGTTGTTTTGGCGTCATCCCCTTCTTTCAAAGAGCTTGTGTCTCCCAATAAAACGCAGCCGACAGAGTCTTCTTCCAAGTTTAGGGCAATTCCTAAAACATCATTAGGGAATTCCACCATTTCGTTATACATAACTTTGGATAAGCCTTCGACTCGGGCAACTCCATCAGCGAGCATGGTAACCTTACCAACATTGGAGCGGCTTGCGTCAACAGATAGAGTTTCTATCTCCTTACGGATCAGATCAGTGATTGAATTCATTTATTATTTTTGAATGTTATAAGAGTGCTTTGCGGACATTATTAAGACGGTTGGCTATAGAATCTTCGTAGACATCATCTCCAATTTTAACTCTAAAACCTGCAATTAATGAGGGACAATCAACTGCCTGTACATCACTTGCATTTTCATTAATGAGGTTCTTTTGACAAAGGCTGCTGGTGATTTCAGAACCATCACCACCTTTGAATTCAAGGCTTACTTGATACGATGACATGTGACGTCGAACGAGAAAACCGAAGCGTTTAAGAATCTCTATATGTTTGTAGGGAGGATTCTCCCGCAGTTCGTTTAAGATTGCAGAAACTTTTTCCGAGTCAATGCGGCCATTTTCACCGATTGACTGATTGAGAAGGAGTTGAGCAACCTTAAAAACTTTATTGCTGCTGGACATAATTCTCTGCCTGCTGAGTAAACCTTTTCCTCTCGTCGTCGTTAAGTTCTCGGTCTAAAACCTTAGAAGTTGCAAGGACAACAAGTGAGGCAATTTCTTCGCGAGCATCTTTTAGCACATTTTGTCTTTCCAACTCCATAGCTGACTTTGCCTTGGCAATAATAGCCTCTGCCTCCAAGCGAGCTTCCTCCTTTTGTGCCTCTAAAAGCGACTTCGCTTGCTCCTGAGCTTTATTAACTGTCTTTTTCGCCTCCAGAGACGCTTCGTTGAGTGTCTCTTTTTGCTTTAATTGAGTTTCTTCTAGTTCAAGTTTTATTCTGTCAGCATTTTTCAATGAGTCAGCTATTTGTTTTTCACGTTCCTTGATCGTAGACAAAATCTTTTTGAAGGCGAAAAACCAAATAGCCAATGCGACTAGCGTGAAATTGACCGACTGGGCAATAAACATCGGCCAATCAACACCGAAATTTGTGACAATCTTGTCTGCGGTGTCTGTAAGGCTGGCTAACGCGATCATTTAAAAGTAAGTTGTTTAACCCAAGAATAAGGAGTAGAAAGCAACAGCTTCGGCAAGTGCCATACCGATAATGGATTGAACCAGAATTGCTCCGGAGGCATCAGGATTCCTTCCAACAGCTTCTACACCTTTCATCCCGACAATACCAACGCCAATGGCTGCACCAAGGCAACCTAGTGCTCCTTGTATACTTCCGGTAATTCCCTCTGGTTGAGAGGCGGCTTGAGAAACTTGCTCTGTAGCTTGTGCGAGTACTTCTATCATAATTTATTAAGGTTTAATGTTTTAGTTGAGAACGTCTACGCTTGAGCATAGTCCCGTTCCAAAAGATTAATGATGTTCATCTCCATGATTACACATAAGGCCGATGTATACGGCTATTAAAAGCATGAAAACTAAGGCTTGTACAAACCCAATTAACACTTCCATAAAATAAAAGGGTAACGGAAGAATCCATGCGAGTTCTGGGACTAGGTAAAACATACTGTGAAGGAGACTCTCTCCACCGAAAACATTTCCGAAAAGACGAAATGTCAGGGACACGGGTCGAAAGAGTATAGATACAATCTCAATAAGCCCCACAGCAAAGAAGAGTGGAATCAAACCAATAAACACAAGTAGACCAACCTCTTTCTTATCAGCTTTATTTCCAAAGATATGAATGACGATATTTTTAAGACCTTCAAATTTAAAAATAAAGTACAACCAGCAAAGATTGGCGACTGCGGCTAAAGCAAATGTCATATTCAAGTCTGCATTACCTGGTCTGATGAACGAGCTTTCGATGACGAAGTGGTTGTTTTCGTCATAGTAACCGGAACCGACAGTACCAACTCCAGGAAGTAAACCACTCCAATTATTGATCAAAATGAAAATAAATAGTCCACTGAGAAGCCAAAAGGATGCGAAGAAAACTTTTCTACCAACAATCGGTTCCAGTATGACACGAATACTACCGACGATTGATTCAACAAATAATTGCCCTCTATTTGGAATTAAAGAGGTCTTTCCGGATAAAGTCCTAATTACGAGGATGATTAATAGAGAAACAACCCAACTAGTAATCATTGAATTAGTCACAGGAAAATCGCCTAACATAAAAGCAACTTCCGCAGTCAAACT
>JBMYOA010000099.1:0-6967 GCA_049598825.1 Opitutales bacterium
TAACCACACCCGCATCGCTTCCGGGCTCAATCTTGCAACCCGACATGACCATGTGATCATATTGCTGCCAGACCCAACGCTTCGACGCAATGGTTGGGTGGCTCAGTAAATTTTTTAATCCAACTTCTATCTCACTTGGAGAAATGTCAGGGATTCTCTCTGCGGACCAATTCCTCGCTTCCACAACATGAGCAGGCTCAGAAGCGGGTTGGTCGTACACGGGAGCCTCATCGGTAAGTGATTTGGCTGGCAAATCTGCAACCACCACTCCCTTGTGGCGAACAACCATCCGGTCGCCCTCCTTCACCTCTCCAATATGAGCGGCATGTAAATCCCATTTCGCAAAGACTTCTTCCAACTCCCTTTCTCTGCCTTTTTTGACAATAACCAGCATTCTTTCCTGACTCTCGGAAAGCATGATCTCATAGGAATTCATCCCGGTCTCACGCTGGGGAACTAAATCTAAATCAATTTCAATACCTGAGTCTCCGCGGGAAGCGGTCTCACAGGTTGAACAGGTCAGACCCGCCGCCCCCATGTCCTGAATACCAACAACCAATCCCGGAATCGCCATCATTTCAAGGCATGCTTCCAGAAGAAGTTTTTCCATGAATGGATCCCCCTTCTGTACTGCCGGACGGTCTTCAGCACTCTCCTCCGTAAGTTCACGGGAAGCAAAACTCGCTCCGCCCAAGCCGTCACGACCAGTACCTGGCCCCACATAGTAAACAGGGTTACCCACCCCTGTAGCCGCACCTTTCTGAATATCTTCGTGACGAAGAATTCCAGCACAGAGTGCATTCACCAGTGGGTTCCCTTCGTAACACTCATCAAAATAAATATCTCCACCCATATTGGGGATGCCCAGACAATTTCCATAATGAGAAATCCCACTGACCACCCCACGAAATAGTCTTTTTACATGCGGATCATTGATATCACCAAAGCGAAGAGAATTGGTAAGTAGAATCGGGCGAGCACCCATCGTGAAAATATCACGCACAATTCCTCCGACTCCGGTGGCAGCACCCTCAAAAGGTTCAATCGCACTCGGATGGTTGTGAGATTCTATTTTAAAGGCTACGCCCCATCCATCACCCACATCGATAACTCCTGCGTTTTCTTCGCCTGCTTTCACAAGCACCTGGCCAATGGCATCTTTGTCTTTTTTCTCGGTAGGGAATAAACGAAGAAGTTTTCTCGTATTTTTGTAGGCACAATGTTCCGACCACATCACCGAGAAAATTCCGAGCTCGGTCAAATTAGGTTCACGTCCAAGGATCTCAAGAATTTGTTGGTACTCTTCGGGAAGAATTCCATGCTGATCGATCAGTTCCTGGGTGATCTCGACATTCAAAACGGGATCCGGATTCGGAGGTAGTGGTGTGGAAGAGGACTGACTCATCAGCTTGAAACCTCCGCAGGTCTTGATTGTAAAACTGGTTCCAAAAAAGCTTTAAGCACAGGCAGTCCGTCCAAGCAGGGGTGGTGAGAACCAACCGCCCTCTCCGGATGCGGCATCATTCCGTAAACATTTCCAGTGGAGTTACGAATTCCTGCAATATCATTCATTGATCCGTTGGGATTACCTGAGTATCTAAGAAGAATTTGATCATTGGCTTCCAGTGATGAGAGAACCGATTCATCTGCCCGGTAATTCCCCTCCCCATGGGCAATAGGTAAAAGAAGTGATTTCCCTAAAGTAGTTTGGTTAAAACGGTCATTAGAATTTTCCACAAAAAGGCTTTGGTTGAGACATCTAAAATCGAGGCAATCATTTCTGATCAAAGCTCCTGGCAGTAACCCTGATTCACATAATATTTGAAAGCCATTACAAATCCCCAGAACTTGGCCGCCTTTTTCTGCAAATTCTTTCAGATCTTGCATAATCGGTGAGAAACGAGCGATTGCCCCACAGCGCAAATAGTCACCAAAGGAAAATCCGCCCGGTACAATCACTGCTTCCGTCTCAGAAGGCAGTTTATCCTTATGCCAGACCCTGTGAGCGGAAATGCCCAAAACATCTTTGACTGCGTGCTCAGAATCCCAATCGCAATTGGAACCTGGGAATTGAAGAATAGCTACCCTCATTACTTTTCTCCCTCCTTGTCGAAAACTTCCTCGACTACCGGATTCGTTAGAATACCCACTCCTTCAATCTCCACAGTCACTTCATCCCCTGGCACCAAATATCTTTTGGGGTCACGAGCCTCGCCTACACCGGAAGGGGTCCCTGTCAAAATCAGGGTTCCGGGCAGCAAGGTGGTGCTTCCACTTAGGAAGGAAATCAGGGTAGGCACATCAAAAATCATATCATCCGTTCCAGATTCCTGCATTTTCTCGTCATTTACGAAGGAACGGATAGTCAGTTTGGATGGGTCGGGAATCTCGTCAGCCGTGGCGAGGCACGGACCCACCGGGCAAAAGGTATCAAAAGTTTTTCCGCGACAAAACTGTCCGCCACCTTTTTCCTTTTGCCAGTCACGGGCGCTCACATCATTGGCACATACATAACCCAAAACATACGACAGAGCTTCCTCAGGTTTTACATTCTTACAAGGTTGTCCGATCACGACACCGAGCTCCCCTTCAAAATCAACCTTATCACTGCGTAAGTAACGAGGAAGCACAATGGGATCTCCCGGATTTTGAGTAGCCGTGGGGGCTTTCATAAAAATCATGGGATATTTAGGAATATCAAGCCCGGTTTCTTCCGCATGAGCACGATAATTTAGCCCGACGGCATAAATACAGCGAAAATCGATGGGAGTAAGAAATTGAAATGGAGTAATTCGTTGATCCGTGGCTTCGAAGTCTCCATCACCCTTCTGTAATATCAGAAAGGTGTTACCGTCTTTGTCAAAGCGCCCAAATCCCATTTTACCGGATTGGTCGAGATATCGGAATATCCTCACCCTTCCTCGATCTCGTAACGAAAGTCTTCGATGACCGGATTGCTTAGCAACCCGTCACATAGCTTGTCCAGTTTTTCCCGGGATTCCTGAGAGTCCGAGCCCTCCATCTCGAAAGTGATCGTTTTACCTACGCGTACACCCTCCACCGATTCGTGGCCGAGACTTTTCATTGCATGCTCGACCGCCGCTCCTTGTGGATCCAAGACCGTATTCTTGGGTGATACAAAAACAGTTACCTTCACTGCTAACCTTGAAACGATTCATACGGCTTTCTTTCAACCTTATTTTGCGCACGTTGGAAAAAACTTTGCGAATTACCTTTAATCCTGTGCCAAAGGATGAAAATTCGCATGCTCATCCAGTAATCTTTCCGAACCAACATGGGTATAAATTTGAGTCGTGCCGATATCAGCATGCCCCAGCATCTCCTGAACCGAACGCACATCAGCCCCTCCCATTAAAAGATGAGTGGCAAAGGAATGCCGTAAACCGTGTGGACTCACTTTTTTTTCGATACCCGCTTTTTTTGCATATTGTTTTACCAAAACCCAGACCATTTTTCGGGAAATGGCTTTGCCTCGCATACTTAAAAAGAGTTCTCCTCCGGTTCCTTCTTTGGTTAAAAAAGGGCGACCGCCATGCAAATAATTTCTGACGGCTTCGACCGCGAAACGACCCACGGGAACCACACGCTCCTTCGCTCCCTTTCCAAATACACGGGCAAACCCCTCATCCGGATCAAATGCATTAACAGGAATCGTGCATATTTCAGAAACCCGTAATCCGCTTCCGTACATTAATTCGAGCAAAGCCCGATCTCTTTTCCCCAAGGGTGTGCTCAGATCAGGAGCTTCGAGGATTTTTTCAACTTCTGGAATAGTCAGACAATGAGGCAAGGTACGCCTTTTTTTAGGATTCCCCAAAAGATCCGTATGATTTTCACCCAGTTCACCCTCCCCCACAAAATAACGGATCATCATACGCAGTGCTGACAGCTTCCTCGCTAAACTGGCTACCGCATAACGGTCATCGGTTAAGGATGCCATCCATGAGGAGTAGTCATCAAGCTTGGCATCCTTCCAATGAGAAACACCCCGTTCATGCAAAAAGAGTGCACATTGATTTAAATCCGTTTCATAAGACTCGATCGTATTGGTCGATAGACCCTTTTCTAATTGCACCCAGGCAAGAAAACCATTGATCCAGGCCTCAAAGGCAGGAGGTGCCGCGAGACGGACTGATTGCTGAACCTCTTCCTCCATTCAAACCATCCTGTGTGGTTACAACTGGGGAGGCTCCACCGGTTTTAAATTCCCGGCAAAAAGCTTCCTGTAAATTCGATTAATCGGCGTTTTTAATCGGCTCACCATAAACTTCTCCTTACGCAGCGCACCATATCCATATCGATAACTAGCGGCCAAGCGCGGATAGGAAAAAAGAGCCTGACTCTCAAGCATCCCTTTAAGTCTCTGCAGATAGAGCATGCCAACTTCCACATTCGTTTCCCATTCGAATGCCTGACGATAGTGGAGCTTCGTAACATCGGACCAGGCTGCCTCAGTCAACTGCATCATTCCTTTTGCCACCGAGGACTCCGCGTTGGCATCGAGGCTACTCTCCGCATGACAAACGGCATAAACAAAGGTCGGTTCCAAACCGTAACCGGGGGCTTCCTTTACAATTTTTTCCCACACCTGCTCTTCGGCAATATAGTTCGCATCCTTATCTAAAAGCTTGCACCCTCCTGCCATTACAAGAAGCACGGGAATAAAAAAACGAGTAAGCCCACGGCAAAAAACATCACATCCAACCATCACAAAGTAAGAGTAATTCATATCTCTTGCCCTTGGCAAGAAACATTGGGAAAGAATCAAGCTTGGTGCGAAACAAAAAGAAAAGCGAGAATCAGAAAAAGCACAAACAGGACGGTTAACCCAACAGGATAAACTCCCAATCTAACTCTTCTTTTCATCATTTGCTCACTCTTGGACCCCAAAAAGCCCGGATAGCCTAGCCCCCGAACAATCACTGAAACAAAGATGGCACAGTTTACTTGAGCTCCCTTGGCAAAAACGCAGACCTTATCGGTCAAGCCGGCAACCAATAAAGCATGTGCCAGATCATTTAATCCATTCCAGAAAAAAGCACCAAAACGAACGAAGCCACAGCCAAGTTTCCGGTATATCCAGTCCACATCAAGATTCACCGAAGGCATCTCCTTGGGATACTTCCCCCAAAGATTGAGTAAGATGAAGGTCAGGGCAGAAAACAGAAGGATTTCCAGTTGGGTGATCACATGAGTTCCGTCATAGGGATGATAGCCCATCGCTTCGTTGGGAAGCAAACTGTAGAGCCATTGGGGATTACAACCAAGGAACACGCAAAGAAAGGCGGAGATCGCCATGGCTACCAGCATGTGTCGAGGGGCTTCCTTTGGACGAAGTCCAGAGTCTTTGGCAAAAAACGCGAAGAATGGAACCTTAATCCCTGCCTTGTGGAAAACTCCCGCCGAGGCGAAAAGTAAACAGATCCAGACCAGGGTATGTCCATGACGCGCCGTTTCCGTGATAATGATGGATTTACTGATAAAACCACTAAACAAAGGAAAAGCGGAAATTGAGGCAGCCCCGACAATGCAAAACCCGGTTGTCCAAGGCATAGACTTATACAAACCTCCCAAATGAGAAGCACGCACCTCTCCGGTCCTAAACATCACCGCCCCCATACTCATAAAGAGAAGGCCCTTATAAATAACATGGGTAAAGGCGTGGGCAATCGCTCCGTCAATTGCCAGTTCTGTGCCTATCCCAATTCCAACCACCATAAACCCAATCTGGTTGATTTTACTGTAGCAAAGAACCCGCCTGAGGTCATTTTCAATCACCGCATAGAAAATAGGAAATACTGCCATCACCGCCCCTATAGTGATCAGTATTTCTGCACCTGGAAACAACCTGGCCAACATGCAAACAGCACATTTTGTGGTGAAAGCACAAAGCCAGACCGGACCTGTGTGGGTGGCTTCCGCATAACCATCCTTTAACCACACATGCAATCCGGGGAAAGCTGCTTTGATTCCAATGGCCAATAAAATCAACTGGGCTCCGATATCTCCACTCTCCAAGGCATCAGTCAAAGAATGCAGTGCCAAGGCACTTGCTCCTTCCCCGTGATACCGAAGAAGAATGCCAAACAAAAGAAGCAAACCCGATGAGATATGAAAAAACAGGTAGCGAAAACCTGAATCCTCGGCGGTCTTGGTCTTTCGTCCCCAGATTTGAAAAACTGATGTGACCGCCAATCCTTCCCACCATAGGAAAAGGGACAGCATGTCGCCGGCAAAGGCAACCCCGACCGCAGATGCTGCATAGAACAAAGCCATGGACACCTGCCAGGGATCTCGAACATGGAAGGAATAAATTCCCGCGACCAAGGCTGCGATATGAAAAAGGTATCCAAACACCTTGGCCTGCTGATCGACGGATGCAGCGACTATTTCATATCCAAAAAGATGAAAGGTCGATACTCCCCCCAACTCCATTCCATAGAGATGAAACAGACCAAAAAGAGGTGCCAGGACAAGAACCGTTGAGGCAAACCTTCCCCGTAAAAAAGCAGTGGCTAATCCACCAAGAAGCAAAGCGGTGGCTGGATGGGTACCAAGTTCGAAAGTTGCAGCTACGGTACTCATACTTACTTTTTGTCCCAGTAATCCTCAGATCGCATGAGGACTTTCTTTCCATTCCAGGATCGGATTATTTTAGAAAAATAAACAACCGCCAGACCGGCACCAAAACCAAAAATACCATAAAAGGCAGGGAGCGTCTCCAATGAATAAAAGGGCTTTTCTTCGGCAAAAGCAGCATGCTTGTGCCATCCAAGACTGAAAATCAGATCGGCCAGAATGACCAACCCGCACAACCAGTAAAACCAACGAATCAGTTTTTTTCTATTCGAAGGTTCATCAAGCCAACCCTCGTCATCAAGTTTCATTTTTGAATTAGAATCTTTGCTCATGGTTGATAAATTTAAGGCGTTACCCCTGCAAGTTT
>JBMYOA010000100.1:0-6940 GCA_049598825.1 Opitutales bacterium
GAAAGAATTTTTGTGATTACCAATGCGGAACAGCGGGAATCCGTTCTCGAAACCTGCCCGGATTTATTGCCTGAACGGGTAATAGGGGAGCCGGTGGGCAGGGACACCGCCGCGGCGGTAGGTCTGGCCGCTTTACTGGTAGCCAAGGAGGGCGAGGATGCCTCGTTTGCATTGCTACCAGCGGATCATGTGATCGAAGATGCTCAGGGGTTTCAGGCGACTTTGGAAACCGCTTTTGAGGCTGCCGAGGCAGAAGATCAACTCGTAACGGTCGGGATTAAGCCAACTTTTCCAGCAACTGGATATGGATACTTGGAGCAGGGATCCGATCTGGGTGAGCATGCCGGTCGTTCGGTGGCCGAGGTGAGCCGGTTTGTGGAAAAACCAAATCTGGAAAAAGCACAGGAATATGTAAATGCCGGAAATTATTTCTGGAATGCGGGAATGTTTGTCTGGAGGCCGAGCGTGATTCTTGCGGAAATTGAACGCTTGGTTCCCAAGCTTTCAGATGGTTTGAAAACCCTTGAAGAGGAGTGGGACAGAGCAAATGATCTCGAGGCTGCCATGAATAAGGTGTATCCGGAACTTGAAAAAATATCCATCGATTTTGCGGTGATGGAAAAAGCGGAGCGGGTGGCGATGGTGGAATCTTCCTTTGACTGGGATGATGTGGGAGAGTGGCCCGCGATTGAGAGACATTACCCAAAGGATGAAAATGGAAATGTATTCAAAGGAGAAGGAGTGGCCCTGGATTCTTCGGGTAACCTGACATTTTCAGAAAACGGTCATTGTATTACCTTGCTGGGAGTGAAAGATCTAATTGTGGTGCAATCGGGAGATGCGACCATGGTTTGTCACAAGGATAAAGCTCAGGAAGTGAAAGCACTGGCCCAGGCCGTGGGTTCTCAAAACCCATCCCTTACCTAAGATTCCAAATCTGACAGTGCCAACATATCTTGGACTTGATTATGGAACCAAGCGAATCGGGTTGGCGTTGGCGGATGAGTTAGGGATTGCCCTACCATTGGGGACGATTCCGGGGGTTGATTTTCCTGACTGGATGGGGGAAATGAAACGAGTGGTAAAGGAGCGTGGGGTTGAGGAATTAGTCGTTGGCTACCCGATTCATATGGACGGAGCGGTGGGCAAACGGGCCAAAGAGGTGGATATCTTTATTTCTGAACTTGCCGAAACATTCAGTTTACCGGTGCACCGGGTGGATGAGCGACTGACCAGTGTGGCGGCGGCGGAGTCGATCCAAAGAAAACCCAAGGGAAAAAAAGGACGGAGACCGGCTGACGGGCGGATCGATGCGACGGCTGCCAGTTTGATTCTTCGCGATTTCCTTGAAGGGAAGGGGGCTTGAGTTGACGGAATTGATACAACGATGGCGCTGTGACTGTGCTTACGATGGTACCGAATTTTCAGGATGGCAAAAGCAGCCGGATGGGAAAGCGGTACAGGATCATATCAATGCGGCCCTGCAGGAAGTTTTTCATCATCCGGTAAAAACGGTGGGGGCAGGCAGGACGGACGCCGGAGTGCATGCCAAGGGACAGGTTTTTCATTTCGATAAGGCTTGGGATCATGGAGAGGATGCTATGTTGCAGGCAATCAGAGCCCATCTTCCCAAAGGAATTAGCCCGCGAAAAATCCGTAAAGTGGGACCCCGGTTTCATGCCCATCTGTCAGCCCGTGGTAAACAGTACCGGTATCGGGCGGTGAATGGGTGGGCGATGCCGCAGGATGAAAGGTTTGTGCTGTCTCTTAAAAAACAGAAAATATCCCTTTTGGAAATGAAGCAAGGGGCTCAATTTTTTCTGGGTGAACATGATTTTTCCGCCTTCGCTGCTTCGCGGGGAAAAGATGCCTGTGAAAACCCTCTTAAACATGTATGGAAGGTGGATCTTAAGACTCGTGGGGACAACTTAGACTTTATTATCGAAGGCAGTGGTTTTCTTTACAAAATGGTTCGCAGTATGGTCGGTGCTCTGCTCGATGTGGGAACAGGGAAACTCGCACCCCAGGAGATTCACGAAATTTTGGAGAGTCGAAAAAGAACCGAGGTGGTGGTGAGCGCACCGGCGCACGGTCTTTCCCTGGAGAAGGTTTTTTATCGGCGTAAGGTGTAGTGAGCGAGAAACGGAAATGGTGGATACCTCTCGTTAATCGGGCAATTGATTTTGTATTTACCAGTTTTTGCCCGATTTGTGATGGGCAGGTTTTTAAGGACGGTTATTCCTATGTCTGCCAGGAGTGCCTTGATACCCTGGCCTGGGTACGGGGAACCCGATGCAAGCTTTGTGGGATTCCCATGTCGGGTATGGATTTTCAGGGGCTTACCTGTGCCAGTTGCCGGGAGGAGAATTTACTTTTCGATCAGGGGCGCTGCATGTTTGTCATGGAAGAGAGGTCGAGGGGCTTAATTCATGATATTAAGTACCATGGTGCCCGGATGATTCTTCGCGATATGCCCAGTTGGGTCGACCGATGTGATGGATTTAGGGAATATTTAGAGGGAACCGTTTTGGTACCGGTTCCTCTGCATCGGCGCCGTTTGGGTAAAAGAGGCTTTAATCAAAGTGAGTGGATTGCTCATGCTTTTCGCAAGGCGGTGGGACCGAGTGTCGATGTGGTTCACGCACTGAAAAGAAGGAAGAATACCCCGACTCAGACCGAACTTGACCGGAACCAGCGCAAAGCCAATGTAAAAAATGCCTTTGCCCTTGTGCGGAAAAATCATTTAAGAAAGGAAGACAGAATCATGCTGGTCGACGATGTATTTACAACTGGGGCAACCCTCAACGCTTGTGCAGAAGTGCTCAAGGAACATGGCTTTCATCAAATAAGCATTGCCACACTCGGGCATGGATAATTCAAACTAAAAATGGCCTTTTTTAATAAACCAAAATATTCAACCGTTAGTGTAAAGTCCAGGGATGGAGTGCCCAAGGGTGTGTGGACTAAGTGCCCGGAGACCGGGGACATGGTTTTCGCCAAGGAGCTGAAAAAGAATTTAATGGTCGTTCCGAGTAGTGGGTACCATTTTCCATTGCCCGCACCAGATCGAATCACATCCCTGCTGGATAAGGGAACTTTTGAGGAACACGATCAACATTTGAAATCATCGGATCCTCTGAATTTCAAGGGGGTGGCGTCATACAAGGACAAACTTGAGCAAAACCGCGAAAAAACTAAACTGGAAGATGCAGTCGTCTGCGGAACCGGGAAAATAGGTGGTCATGATTTAAGCATCGCGGTGATGGACTTTCGTTTTCTTGGAGGAAGTATGGGATCGGTGGTCGGTGAAAAGATTACCCGTGCGATCGAGAGAGGGCTGGAGCGCAACATCCCGGTGGTGATTGTCTCCGCTTCTGGAGGTGCCCGCATGTATGAGGGAATCTTAAGCCTCATGCAAATGGCAAAGACCAGTGCTGCACTAGCCAGGCTTGCCGAGGCAGGTATTCCTTATATTTCCGTTTTAACAAACCCCACGATGGCGGGCGTGATGGCCAGTTTTGCCACCCTGGGGGATGTGATTCTGGCTGAACCGAAAGCCTTGATTGGTTTTGCCGGACGACGGGTGATCAAGGAAACGACCCGGGCTGACCTACCGGAAGGTTTTCAAACTTCCGAGTTCTTGCTTGAGCGTGGTCTGATTGATCAAATCGTGGAGCGTCATGATCTTAGGGATCGGTTGATTTCTCTGATTGGGCATTTGGGGCATGCACTCGATGGTTCGAAGGCAAAGACATCTACGACTACCAAAAGAGCCAAGACCACCTCTGCTAAAAAAGTGGTGGCACCCAAAGCAAAAACCAAGACACCTGCGAAAAAAACGGTAACGGCAAGAACTCGTACGAGTAAACCAAAACCTTCTTCGTCTAAAAGTAAGTAAGGTTTCCTGCACTCTCAATGGTAGGATCAAGTCTGATCTGACTTAAACTTCAGGGTGAAAGACTTGTTTGAGTATTTATATTCCCTCCGCAATCAAGGATCGAGCTATGGTATTGAGAGGATGGAATTACTCCTCGATAAAATAGGCCGTGAAGTTCTAACATTTCCGGTAATTCATGTAGCTGGCACCAATGGGAAGGGGTCCACTTGTGCGATGCTCGATTCCATCTACCGGGCAAATGGTTACAAGGTTGGTCTGTTTTCATCTCCTCATTTAGTGGATCTCGGAGAAAGAGTCCGAGTGAATGGCGAAATTCTTACTCAGGAGAAATTGTTTGCACATATTGAAGTGCTCAAACCCTTGGCCGAAGAAATCGAAGAGGAATTCCACGGGATGCACCCCTCTTTTTTTGAGATGATCACGGCCGTTGCATTTTGTGAATTTGCAAAGGAAAAAGTGGACCTTGTCATTTTGGAAACTGGACTGGGGGGGCGTTTGGATTCAACAAATGTAGTAGATCCTGAGATTTCAGTCATTACCACAATTTCTCTCGACCATTGTCATATTTTGGGGGATACCCTCGAGAAAATAGCCCAGGAGAAAGCGGGGATTGTAAAGGAAGGGCGTCCGGTGATTACTGGTTGGTTGCCTTTATCAGCTAATGACGCCGTCAGGAAAGTGGCTGCCAGTCAGAAGTCTGCGTTTTTCACCCTGGCTCATCTTCCGGCTGATCAAAATTTACCAGAGACAAATTTAATGGGAGAACACCAAAAAAGAAATGCGGCTCTCGCGGTTCGTGTGACCGAGCTTTTGAAAGATAAATTTCCGGTGAATGAAGAAAAAACTAAACACGGACTGATTCATGTGTCTCTAGCAGGAAGATGGCAGGTCATCCAAGAGGACCCGCTTGTGGTGATGGATGCCTGTCATAATCAGGAGGGGGCAAAAGCCCTAAGGAAACAGTTGGAAAAACTGCCCGATAATAAGGAACTTATTGTTTGGTTTGGTTCCCTTGGAGAAGATCGGGCATCTGAGATTTTGCGTGAGTTGTGTGAATTTGCTCTTGAGATAAGATTTTTCCAACCAGGGCAACCCAGGGCTTGTTCATTCGATATGCTTAAATCTTTAATTCCTTCGCAATATTCTGGGCATTTATTAAATGGAGAGATGGAGAGAGTAGGAATTTACCTTGATCAAATAAAATCCAATCAAATTCTTTTAATTACAGGATCCATTTATTTGTTAGGAGAAATAATGGAAATTGTGAAAAGCCAAAAAAATACACTTGGAACGGGTTTTCAGGATTTAGTTTAGCAAGTTTGTCCCGAAAAGGTAATCTTTTAACAAAAAAGCCCTTTCAGTAAGCGGTGTTTCGTCTAAAACGGGGTCCCTTTATTGGGTAAAATAAGATACTTAAAGTAAAGTAAGAGTTACTTTATTTCCCATTTTTTAGTAAGCTCAGGCTCACCAACTGGCAGAGTTAATCATTGTCAATAAGTTCGGGAAAAACTTCCAATAACTAAAGATTGGAAAATCTTTTGAATTAGGTTTTCTTGTCTTTTCTCCTAACTGCGATAACGAGTTTGTTTATTCTATTTTTTTAAGAAATCTTATTCACATACCTATATGCAGTGTTCATTTTTACAATAAAACCCTACATCTAGTGGCACATTTTTACTTTTTTTTTCAATATCGACATTTTTTTCTTTTCTTTTGTCATCCATTCGACACTATCGAGAAAAGAAATCAACTACAGGCACCTAAACTATAAATGAGGCAAATTCGGCGGGATAATTGCACAATAAATTTGCTAGCAACGAGAAGAAACATAATGGATAAAGAATACAAAATTGGCGGAAAAACATTCGTATTAGACGAACAAAAGGCGGTACAGGCATACAACGAGAAGCAAGTAATTAATGGCAGGGATACCATGACTTTCAACTTGCTTCCTCTCAAATATCAGTGGGCTTACGATTTGTACCGCAAAATGAAGGCTAACCATTGGGAACCAGAAGATGTGCCTATGCAAAAAGATCTTGAACAGTGGAAAAATACCACTGAACTCAGTGACGCTGAGCGATGGATCATCATGATGGGGATCGGATACTTTTCAGCCGCGGAAGGTATTGTTGGAGACAACATCCAGCATGTTGTTCGAGAGTTGGTGACTGCACCCGAACTGAAACTTGCACTTGGACGCCACGCCCACGAAGAAAATATTCACGCGGACAGTCTTCTCTACATGATTAGTTCTCTCGGCATCAATCCTCACGAATGTGAAGCCATGTTCGAGCAGATTGAGACCATCCGTAGAAAGAACGAATTTGTTACCACTGCATCCAAGAATTTGCGCCGCGACTTAGACCTGACACAAACCGAAAACAAACAAGAGCTTGCAAAGAACATCTTTCTTTTCGGTCAGTGCATGGAGGGTACCCAGTTCTACGGACTCTTTGGAATGATCCTCAGTCTTGCCCGCCAGAATAAGTTTCCTGGAATTGGACAGATGTTCCGTTACACACTTCGCGATGAGTCCAATCATATCGAACTATTCCGTAACCTGTTCCGTGTCCTCATTGATGAAAACCCTGATATTTGGACAGCTGATTTTAAGAATGATCTTGTCTCGATGATGAAAGAGGCAGTCGAATTGGAAAAAGAATTCATCCGGGACTGCTTGCCGGTCAATTCTGTTGGTTTAAGCTCGGAGGAATTTTGCACTTACATTGACTACATTGCGGATCGCCGATTGAACGGAGTCGGGCTGGATGTCCTGCACCCTGGATTGGAAAATCCATTTCCATGGCTTGCAGAAACAATCGATGTGAAAAAGGAACAAAACTTTTTTGAAGGTCGCGTTACTGAATATCAAAAATCATCTTCTTTGTCTGAGGTTTCAGATGACGAATTGTGATCAAACAATAATTTTAAACAGGAATAATCATTTGGGTGGGAGTAATAAGTAATGCGTAATAAAATTTTCGAAGAGGATAAATTGTTAACCAAAGCGGTGGAAACACCCAGTGAAAATAAACCCCG
>JBMYOA010000101.1:0-6788 GCA_049598825.1 Opitutales bacterium
GTTCATAAATTGCATAACCGGGACGAGTTCGAATTGTACGACTTACAAAAAGACCCATTTGAAATGAACAATTTAGCTGATGATCCGAAACACCAGAAGGTTCAGAGCAGACTAAAGAGTGCCTTAATGGCTAAATTAAAGGAATTAGATGACAGTAATCCCATCACCACAGAAAAGGGGTTCGTTTCGGTCAGTGTGAAAAAAAGTAAGAAGAATTAATAGGACTTAATCCAGTCTACCTGTAGTTTAAACGGTCCATCCTGCTTATCATAGATCATAAATTCGATGCTACGGATCTTGGACTTGATCAGTGGATGTTCTTCTTTGGATAGCGGCCTACCCCGCCAACTTACATCCATTTCATTAAACGGAACCCTGACTTCCTGCCAACCATTGCCACTGGTAAAATTTGAGCGGTAGGAGACAGACTTACCCTCGATACGAACACCAAGTTTGTAGGTTCTGCCATCTCCCTTGAACCGAATATGCAGACCTGTTCTGTCTCCTAAATAAAAATTGGTGGGGTTAGTACGAATCGATGAAAAGCCACCGCCATTCGTATTGGTATTCCCGGAGAAGATTAAACGGTTCTTCCTGAAAGAATATCCGCCCTCTGATCTTCCACCCATTACATTATCGTTCACCACAATCCATTTGCCTTCGATATCTTCTTCAGTGAAATCAAAAATCAAGGGTAATGGTTCCATGTCATCGTAGGACATTATTTTCTCAGGTTTCGCGGATGCAGAAAAAAATACACTAAATACAAATAGCGTATAAAAGTTTAAAGGATTCAGGTAATGACACATTACACTAACTTATTTTAGGAGACCATTAGGTCAAGTCATGCAAGTGTCTCTTGTAAATTCAATTAATGCTTAGAATTACCAAACAATCGAAACGGGGTACTTTTTCATTTCCTCCTCATTCGTCAAAATATACATATCCTCTGACAAAGCAGTAGATGCAATAATACGATCAATGGCATCGTCATGGTGATAGGGCATCTCTGACAATCGTAAGCAATACTCACGAGTAATACCAACAGATTTGATATTCCAAATCTTTGATTGTTCCTTTATCCATCTCCGAGGAGTCATTGGCATTTCGAGGGAACCATCATTATATTTAAGACAAATTTCTAAAACAGAAGCATCACTCAGAAAGAATTCATTGTTTTCATCTGATAAAGCCTCCTTGGCTTTGGAACTTAATTTGAGAGGATCTGACGCAAGCCAAATAAAGGCAAAAGTATCCAAAAGGATTTGCATCAAAAATAAACCACAGTGTCACCCACACTACCTGCGACCTCCCGCTTTTCCACTAATTTGATTGATTTCGAGGTAACTGTACCAACTTCAGGCCGTAATTTATTGGGTAATTGAGAGCAGGGTATCATTCTGGCAATTGGTTTCTTACCTCTTGCCAGAACGACCTGCTTCCCATCCTCCACATCCTGTAATAATTTGGACAAATTGGTTTTAGCAAAATGTACAGTATACATATAGCTAAGTTAAATTTTGTCTTAGCTAAGTCAATATATATCGTACAAAAATAATTACCTATTCCATAAAGAATTTTTACTCTTTGGATTTAGATTTGTTGCAGGAAACAAGAAATTTAAACTTACTTGAGTTATGAAAATTGCCATTTTTACAGTTTTAACAACTTTCATAGCTCTGCATTGCTATGGAAATGACAAGCCCGCTTATTGGAATCAATTTCGTGGCCCTAATGGTGATGGGGATGCAAGATCTGCAAACCTACCGCTCAAGTTTTCAGAGAAACAAAATATGTCATGGAAGTTACCGATGCCAGGAAAAGCATGGTCATCTCCAGTGGTGATGGATGGAAAGGTATGGTTAACCAATGCAGAAGCTGAAGGATTCAAGATGTGGGCGATTCAGGTAGACTGGCATTCCGGGAAAGAACTCAAGAAGGTACTAGTCTTCGAAAACAAAGAGCCACAATATTGCCATCCTATGAATAGTTACGGCACGCCGACTCCCGTTATTTATGATGGAAGAGTATTTGTTCACTTTGGAACCCATGGCACCGCTGCATTGGACGCCCAGAGCGGACAAGTTTTATGGGAAAGACGAGATTTTAAATGTGACCACTTTCGCGGTGCCGCAGCTTCACCTATTGTATTCAACGATTCATTAATCGTGCATTTTGACGGTCACGATCTGCAGTACATCGTATGCCTGGATCAAAAAACCGGCAAAACCCGCTGGAAGAAGGAGAGAGAGTATGATTTCAAAACAGATAACGGTGATCGCAAGAAGGCCTACTGCACTCCCAGTGTAATCACTCACAATGGTCGGCAGGAACTCATTAGTCCAGGTGCTGTGGCCACAGAATCGAGAAATCCGGTCACTGGTGATTTATTTTGGACCGCTCGAACAGGTGGAATGAATGCATCATCCAGACCGATCTATCGGCATGGTCATGTTTATGTATTCTGTGGTATGGGTTCAATGTCTGCCATCAGACCCGGAGGAGATGGAGATGTTGATAAAACTCATGTTACTTGGTCTCGCAGAAAAGTAGTCCCCAAAAAGTCATCACCTCTCTTGCTAAATGACTTACTTTTCATGGTTTCGGATGAAGGGGTAGCCTCCTGCTCCAATCCATTAAATGGAGAGATTTACTGGGCAGATAGACTAAAAATTAAGGGGCAGTGTGCTTCCTCTCCTATTCATGCAAGCGGTCATATATATTCCTTTTCCAGTGAAGGTGATTGTATCGTATTTAAGGCCAAGAAAGAAGGTCTAGAGATTTTGGCTCACAACAAACTGCCTAGTGGATGCATGGCATCTCCAGCAGTGGTTGGGGATTCACTGCTTGTGAGAACCAAGCAAAACTTATATCGCTTTGATCATCATCATACTCAATAAATATTCATTAAATGATAAATAAGACCCTCCTCACCACACTCCTGTTTAGCGCTCTATCCTTGTCTGCCAAGGACTTATGGAAGTCACAACCGAACTGGCTTACCCTACCCGCTGACCGGGAAAAGGTCGGAAATATGCATGGCGATATTGCTGTGAGTTCAAATGGCGATGTTTATGTGAGTGTGGGAGACCCCAAGGCTGGCTTACAGGTTTATGGAGATAACGGAAAATGGAAGCGTAATGTTCCAAATGCTCCGAGTGACCTTCATGGCTTCGTTATTAAAAAAGAAGGAAAACAGGAATTTATCTATGCTGTTCGTGTAAGTGGAGGTGAGCTCCTTAAATTGACTCTCGAAGGTAAAACTGTTTTGAAAATTCCCAGTTCTTCGATTCCGGATGAATTCAAAAGAAAAGGCAAAGACGGGAAACCTTTCGTACGATTGACTGGTGCGGATGTAGCCGCAAACGGAGATATCTTTTTAACCGACGGCTATTCTTCCGACCATATTCACCGATTTGATAAAAAGGGTAAGTATTTAAACTCGTTTGGCGGGAAGAATGCTCCTTTTGGATTTCGTACCCTCCACAAACTGGTTATAGATTCACGATTCAACCCAGCACGGATTATTGGTATGGACCGGGCTAACAACCGGGTGGTCCACATGGGGCTAGATGGCAAGTTTATTGGCGTAGTTGAAGAAGGCCTTTTACTTCCGGCCTGCGTTCACATTCACGGTGACTGGGCGGTAATCGGAGAACTACGCGGTCGCGTGACCATCCTCGATAAAAAAGGGAATATCTATGCCCAAGTTGGAGGGAATAGCAAAAAAGACGAAATAGGAACCAACAGAACTCCGCCGACAAAATGGCGCGAAGGGATTGTCACTGCACCTCATGGCATAACCTGTAATGCCAAGGGAGATATTTTCGTTGCAGAGTGGAACACCACCGGAAGAGTACATCGATTCAATTTAGTCAAAAAATAATCATGAACATAAAAACCTTCTACCATTTAGCTATTTCAGCATTCAGTTTGCTTGGTTTTGCAGAAGTCGCTGCCAAGAAAAACAGTCTTTTCAATGGCACAGATCTTACCGGATGGAAGATACCTAAAGGAAACGAAAATATTCGTTGGTACCAAGCAAAGAACGGCATTCTTGAGCTAAGAAGTGGCCCCAAAAAAAAGGGCTCCGTTTTATGGACTGAAAAAAACTATCAGGATTTTGAACTTAATTTAGAATTTAGGTTCGTCGACGGAACAATTGACTCGGGAATACATCTAAGAAACTCGGATCAGATCCAAATTGGCATCTCGGGCTCACTCAAGCGAGACATGACCTGCTCGCCTTACATTCCGGGCAAAGGATATCCCGTGGAAGCAAAAAATGTGGCTAAACTTCTTAAAGCCAAGGATTGGAATATAATGAAAATCCGGGCGGTTGGTCCAAAATATACGACTTGGTTACAAGGTAAGGAAGTGATGAATTACGAATCAGGTTCTGCAAAAAAAGAAGGTCCTATCGGCATACAACTTCATGGAAACCGGAATATGAAGATTGATTTCAGAAATGTAACAGTTACAGAACTGTAATCAGCTGAATCTTTGCCTTACGTTCTATTGATTTCAACTCGAAGATAGTTCGTTTATGACCTCCTTTACGATTGAAACTTCCATATTGAATACTCAGAAATAATCGAGTGAGTCGTCTTTCCAGCCTCAACCGCCTGTTATGGGATTTAGTAGAATTACCAAGTATTAATCCATCCCTGGAATACAAAGATGCAGGTCTTACCGGTGAGGAAAAAGTAGCAATCTATCTTGAAGATTTGGCAAAGGCTTCAGGAATAGAATCAAAAAGAATGAAAGTCCTGCCAGGCAGGCAAAATCTAATTCTTCGCCTTAAACCTTCAGGGAAAATTAAAAGTCGAATCATGCTAACCCCACACATGGATGTGGTCCCAGCAGAACCGGATGCTTTTACTCCGAAAATCAAAAATGGATGCCTTTTCGGAAGAGGTGCCTGTGATACGAAAGGATCCATTGCTTCTTTTTTTCATGCCTTCCTTCGCTTGTCCAAGGAAACAAACCGACCTAAAAATACAGAAATTATTTTTGTGGGTTTGGTCGATGAAGAATTTGGACAGGCAGGTTCACGATTGCTCGCCCAAAAGGGTCCGAAAGCAGACCTTGCGATCGCAGGTGAACCCACCAACCTGAAAGTGGTTTCCGCGCACAAGGGGAACCTCTGGATTAGACTTTCGACCACGGGAAAGGCTGCCCATGGGTCCACTCCGCAGCACGGCACTAATGCAATTACGCGTATGTCTCCGATTCTTGAGGCGCTGACAAATGACTACCCAAAATTACTTTCAGAAAAGAATCACCCTCTCCTTGGATCGCCCACAATCAGTGTAGGAGCCATCCGGGGAGGATCTCAGCCCAATGTGGTACCTGACTCCTGTGAAATAGATATTGACCGCAGGACTATCCCCGGAGAAACAGGTGAGTCTGTTGAGAAAGAGATGAGAAATCTTTTTAGAAAGCTAAAAATTAAGAGTCCTGAATTTTCAGCAACCAGATCTGTTCCCTGCCCTCCGCTCGATACGGATCCCTCTTTACCGCTCGTACAATCTTTCTTGAAAGCTAGTAACCGGAGAACAACAATTGGCGTACCCTATTTTACCGACGCCTCGCCTATATCCATGGGAGGAACCCCTGCCCTGGTTTATGGACCCGGAAATATTGCTCAAGCCCACTCAAAAAATGAGTGGGTATCGCTTGAAGAAGTTGAAAAAGCTGAACAATCAATTTTTCGATTCCTCTCAAATCTTGAATAACCAATATAATACCGAAACCATTGGCTGCATTATAAATAAAAGGTAAGAAATGATTAAAAATAAACTAATTTTATACATAGGTATCAAGGTACTTGCTGTTTTTATATGTCATGCAGACCGAGTGGCACTCTGGCCGGAAGGAAAAATACCTGATTTTCAGCCACATCAGATTGCCGCGACTAACAAGGTAGTAAAAGCCAAGAACTTTAATCGGACCGAGCATATTATGCCCCACCTTGACTGGTTTGATCCACCAAAGAAAAAAAATGGCGCCTGCATCCTATTGATCACTGGCGGTGGTTACAACGCATGCGTTGATGGACTATGGATTGACCGGTTGGCCGAAAGATTCACAGAACTTGGATATGTTTGCGTAAACCTCACCTACCGTACTCCAAGGCCTCAAGGATTACCCATCTATCAAAGTGCATGGCAGGATGGTCAACGTGCTGTCCGACTGATTAGAAGAGCTGCCAAAGATCGTGGCTTTGATCCAGAGAAGATTGGTGCACTGGGATTCTCTGCAGGGTCCCACATGACCATGTTGCTTGGTACGAGTTCCCAGACTCCTGCCTACCAACCAATCGATGAACTGGACAAATTACCCTGCCACATCAACTTAGCCATACCTGTATACACAGCTTATGCCCTCACCGACGGCCTTACTGGCAGGAATACGCGGGACGGCGATGGAATCGATGTTAAACTGTCAGATGTATTCAAATTTGATGCGAACACCTGCCCAATGGCTCTCTTTCACGGAGGCACGGATGTTTACTCACCAAATGGCTCTATTCAGATCTACCGCGAACTAAGAAGAATGAACATTCCGGCCGAGATCCATCTATTTGCAGACCGGGGACACGGTTTCATGGGTGACCCCAACAAGGGCGAGAATGGGACTGCCTTTGACCACTGGATTGACCGCATTACTGAATTTATGCGTCAGATGAATTTTGATGGGCAACTGGGCAAAGAAGTAGATCTAATGTCCCGCTTTAAAAGTGATGCATACCGTAAAGAGTATCGTAAAGAATCCATTTGGCCGGA
>JBMYOA010000102.1:0-6787 GCA_049598825.1 Opitutales bacterium
ATTCCAAGCAATCTTCCCTGTTTATCTCTCTTTCGATGGGCATAGCCTAAGCCTCGACAAATTCGGGAAACAATAAAAACAGCTAGATCTGCGGGGATGTACTGATCAGTTTCAATATGCCGGTCCAAAAATTCTTCCAAGTTCCATCCGGTCACATATTCCATGGTCATGAAATACTGCTCACCAACCTTACCCAGATGATATGTCTGAACAATATTTGTATGAATCAAGTCTGCAACAAGCTTAGCCTCCCCGATGAAATTATTACGAAATTCATCGATTGCGGAGTACTCTTCTCGAATAAATTTGATAGCCACTACTTTACGAAATCCACCAATTCCACGCTGAACTGCTTCGTAAACCATACCCATACCACCCTCAGCAATCTTTCGGGTTAACTCGTAGTGAACTTCGTTAAAAATGTGTTTCATACTGACTTACAGCATGAATGACATTAGAAGCTTCATCAAGAAAATCTTTTGTTTTTTTCAACTTTTTGGTCAATTTGGCATAATTTAAGCTTACTTTCTCATGGGTTTGACTCTTTCATGTTAAGCTTTTAACAGAGACAAATGATTACTTTAACTCCTGAAGCACAATCGAAAGTCTCTTCCATGCTTAGTGATGCAGGCGAAGGTAACGCTTTACGAATCTTTATCGAGCCAGGTGGTTGTTCGGGATTTGAATATGGCATGTCCATAGACTCGCCCAAAGATAAGGATCATTTTGATACCATTTCCAACCTTCCAGTTGCCGTATGTCCAGACAGTTATGATTACATCAAGGGATCTGAGATTCATTTTGATGACGGCCTCTCGGGGAAAGGGTTTGAAATTCGAAACCCCAATGCGGAATCCACCTGCGGGTGTGGGAAGTCTTTTCGTTGAGCAAATATTTGGGTAAGCTTTTCCTGTTTGTGGGAATGCTTCCCGCGATCTTACATGCCGGGCAGGGCCCGCTTGTTAAAAATGGCCCTGTAACGACCCGTCTAGTTTCAAAAAAAAGTATTACCCCCGATACGCAAACCTTTGAGCTTGGGTGGTGGATGAAGCGGGAAAAGGGTTGGCACACTTACTGGGAATCGCCTGGAGATGTGGGAGTTCCTCCCACGATAGAGTGGGATTTACCTGATGGGGTTGTTTTTCGCGAAATGCTGTATGCTCCGCCACAGTTAGTCAAAATGTTTAAGGTCTTTGCTCATGGACATAAAGATGAGACTCTTTTTATTTGTACTTTTGATCTGAAAAGAAAATTAAATCCTGGTGAAGAGCTGACTTTCCGGGGAAAAGCATCATGGCTTGCGTGTTTTACGACATGTCTGCCAACCTATGACAATTTGGAAATTACCATACCCGTTGAAAAAGAGCCTAAAATCGATGATCGTTGGCACTCTTATTTTCAGGATTTTCTGAGTGAGCAACCCATTAGCCCGCCGGCGGAGTGGATATCTCTATGCAATGCGGAAATACGAAAAGATAAAAAAGGAGATAAGGAATCCGTAATTTTTAGATTTCCCTGGAAAGAAAGCGGCCCTCTACCTACCTTTCGCTTTTTTGGAGACGGTCGTTTTATCCGTTCGAACATTTTTCAAATTCCCCAAAAAAGGTCGGCGGCAAATAGTAGGGAATTACTGGAAATTTCCATGGAGTTGTCTTATTGGCGCGACCCGAAGCAGACTCAATTGAAAGGGCTGCTTTTCCGTGAGGATGGCTGGCCATCTACGAAGAGTAAGTTTTACAAAATTTCTGTTCCTATATTCTAATATATAAAAGGAAAAGGGGAAACGCTCTACATTTCCTCCAAAGTTTCGATTCCCAAAACATTCAGCCCAAGCTCGAGTACAATTTGTGTTTTGGCACAAAGGAATAAGCGGAGATTTTGAACTTCCTGGTCATCGACCATTACTTTCTCCTGGTTGTAAAAGGAGCTAAATTCCGTGGCCAATTCATAAAGATAAACGCAAAGGGTATGCGGTTTTAATTCTTTGGTTGTTTGTTCAATAGCTAAGGGGAAAAAAGAGATTTTTCGGGCCAGTTTCTTTTCAGCATCCGATTCTGGGCTGATCATGGCATCTGCAAGATCCGATCGTTTTTTTCCAACCTTGCGAAAAATGCTATGAATTCGGGCAACTGCATATTGTAGGTAAGGTGCGGTGTTGCCTTGTAGTGCGAGCATTTTATCCCATGAAAAAACATAATCAAGGGTCCGGTCTTGAGAGAGATCCGCATAGCGGACGGCACCCAACCCAATAATTTTGGCCCTTCTTTCAATCTCGTCTTCCTCCAGTTCGGGATTCTTATCCTCTACCATTTTCTTTGCCCGGTCGATGGCTTCCTGCAGCAAATCCATCAATTTTACAGGCTGTCCATCCCGTGTTTTGATGGCTTTATTATCCTCTCCCAAAATCGTCCCGAACCAAACATGGGAGAGGGTGGGGCAATCAATCTTCTCTTGAACAAACCATTTTTTGACGGTCATGAAAAGTTGCTCGAAATGATCCCGTTGCCGACCGTCCGTCACATAGATGATATGTTCTGCTTTCCATTCTTTCCTGCGATAAGCAATGGTGGCCAAGTCCGTGGTCGCGTAGTTGCTGGCCCCATCGGATTTACGAACAATAAAAGGTTGCTTGGCGAAGCGCTTATGCTCCGGATGAAATACGACAAGGGCCCCCTGATCCTCAGTGCAAATCCCATGTTTCTGTAAAACGGAGTAAACCTGCTCGACCTGATCCCGGTAGAAGCTCTCTCCATGGGCATGGTCAAAGCGTACGCCAAGGAGTTGGTAGACCTGTTCAAAAGAGCCGAGACTAAGATCCCGAATTTTCTGCCAAAGAGAATAATTCTTCTCATCTCCATTCTGTAATTTTACCAGTTCCTGTCTTGCTTCTTCCAGTGCTTGGGGGGACTCTTTTACCCAACTGTTTCCCTGGCGGTAAAGATCTTCAAGCACTGCAACCGGTTCTTCACCCAATTCATCCAGGGAAACCTCCGCCCGTTTGATCGCATAGAGCAGGATTCCAAATTGGGTTCCCCAGTCTCCGAGGTGATTATCCCTAATAACGGTATGTCCCTGCAGGGACAGAAGCCGGGCAAGGGATTCCCCAATGATAGTCGAGCGGATATGGCCCACATGCATTTGTTTCGCCGTATTGGGACCGGAAAAATCAAGAACAATCTGCCGGGGTGCTTCGGACAAAAGGTGTTTTTTAGTTTTTTCCAGGTCACCCAACTCTTTTAGCCAGGAAAGAAAAAAATCAGGTTTGAGCTTAAAATTAATAAAGCCCGGCCCGGCAATACTTGTTTCCCACGAATCGCTGGGTTCAATCTTTTCAACGAGAGATTGGGCGAGATCCCGCGGATTGAGTCCATTCCGCTTCGCGAAGGGTAACGCTCCATTTGCCTGAAAATCCCCAAACCTTTCGTCCGCCATCCTCATTTGAGGCTCAAACGAATCGTCGACCGACTCGAGCTTTTCAGCTGCTTGGCTGACTACTTTTTCGAAATATTGTAAAAGATTAAAGGAAAATTCCATCCCTTCCAAAACATCCTGTCCCCATGACTTCGTCAAGGATGAGCGTAAATAAAAGGCTCGACTTCCTCGATTGGATAATATAGCTAAAATGTTTGCTTTGATTTTACCCACACCCCACAAGACAAGGAGTCTCTATTATGCCCAAGGCCAAACCTGAAAAACCAACCATTTCTTCATTTACCCGATTAATTGCGAAGAAACGGGAAGGAAACGAATACACGGATGAAGAAATTCGTACTATTGTTGATGCGATTCTCGACGAAGAAATGCCCGAGTATCAACAGGCCGCATGGATCATGACCATTTTCTTTCAGGGAATGTCGGCTCAGGAAATAGCCAATTTTACGGAAGAAATGATGCTCTCAGGTGAGGTCATTGAGATGATGGATGTTTCCCGTCCCAAAATCGAAAAATATTCAACCGGTGGTGTTGGGGACAAAACCACCCTTGTTCTTGGTCCACTTGCAGCCGCATCCGGTGTGGCCATGCCGATGATGAATGGAGATGATGAGGAACACCTCACTTCCACCACTGAAAAATTAAAAGCCATCCCAAATGTTAATACCGATATTGATTTGGATGACTTTACGGATCAAGTTCGCAAGCTTGGCTGTGCTTTTGCCGAGCGTCACGCTGAAATTTCTCCAGTTGAGTCCATTCTCTACGATCTCCGTCAAAAAATTGGAGCCATCCCATCCATTCCCTTTATCACTGCAGGCACTTTGAGTCGTAAATTGGCCGCCGGTGCAGAAGGTGTGGTCGTCGATGTTAAATGGGGTAAAGGATCTTTCATAACCAACGCGGAAGATGCAAAGCAGCTCGCTCGCTCCCTCACCCGGGTTGGTCGTGCTCTTAAAAGAAGATGTGTTGCATTGGTTACCGATAACAACCAACCACTCGGTTCATGTGTTGGCCCATCCCTCGAGTTAAAAGAAGCCATTCAATTGCTTAAGGGAGAAGGACCTGAAGATTTACAGGACTTAGTCATGAAATTGGGCATGGAAATTGTCCGTCTGGCTGGAGTAGCGGGTTCCACACTTTCTGCCAAGCAGACTGTTCGCAAAGCCCTGGATGAAGGGACCGCCCTTCAGAAACTCAAGGACATTGTTGAGTACCAAGGTGGTAACCCAGACCTTTTGGATACCCCGGATAAGTTACCTACAGCCAAGCACACCAAGAAAATAACCGCTCCCAAGCGTGGCTATGTTCACACGATTGATGCAGATCAATTAGCTCGTGGTGTCAAAGTTTTGGTGCATGGGGAAGACGGTAAGAAATTTGATCCAGCCTGCGGAGTTGCAGAACTCTGCAAGGTGGGTACACAAATGAAGCAGGGAGAACCTCTCATGGTTATCCATTACAACGACGAAAAGCGTCTCAAAGTGGCCATGGATCACTTCAAACTCGCTTATCGTTTGGCTCCTAAGCGTCCTAATCCAATTCCTTTGGTGGTCGAGCGAGTAGCGTAAAGCTGCTTGTTTTATGATTCCCGCATTTGCGGGCTAATCTTTTCGCTCAGAATAACCTCCCAACCAGAGCGAGAATAGTTTACTTTTTGTCGGCTCTTCCGAGGTAGGATCGATCCGCCGTACTTATGCGGATCACTTCATCCTTCTTAATAAAGAGAGGTACATGTACGGTGATGCCGGAAGAAATGGTTACCGGTTTTAAAACATTTCCGGCGGTATCTCCACGAATCGCATCGGGTGCCTCAATCACAGTCGCCTCCACCGCCGCGGGCAACTCCAATCGCACCGCTTCACCATCGACCAGCAGGATGTCATAGGAATTACCTTCCACTAGAAACAACTCATCCTCTCCGATAATATCATCGGCAAGTATGGTATCTTCATAAGTTTCCAGATCCATGAAATGATGACCCTCTGTATCCTTGTAACTGTACTCCAGTTTCTGCGTGGTGGTATGCATGAATTCCACATTGTCCGTGGAACGAAATTTGGTCGTTGTAGTGGACCCGCTCTGCAGGTTTCGCAAGGTGGTCTGGACAAACCCTGCCTGTCTTCCCTGCGTACGATGAAGCATTTCTAAAACCAAGTGAGGGGCGCCTTGATACACAATCACGCGACCTTTACGAATATCTGTGGGTGAAGCCATGTTGATTACTTTTTCTTGAGGAATAAGAGGATGTGGGCAAACTACTGATAAAATCACCTCAGCAGTCTTAATTTAATTATTTCTTACTTATGTCCGCTCAAAAGTCGACCTTGGAATTTGCATCCTGGAATGTGAACGGCCTTCGTGCCTGCCGCAAAAAAACCTTCGATATTTTTATCGAGGATTATAATCCTGATTTTCTTTGCCTGCAGGAGGTAAAGCTTAACCCGGATGTCATCCCTGAGGATGATTTTGGTTATGCGTTTCGCCACTACCACTTGGCAGAAAAAAAAGGATATTCCGGGACCGCTATCCTGTCCAAGGAAGAACCACTCTCGGTGGTTGAGGGTTTCCCTGATGGAAAACATGGGGGGGAGGGTCGGATGATTACTTGTGAATACGATGGGTTTTACCTCGTGAATGTGTATGTGCCCAATGCCAAAAATAATCTTGCCCGTCTCGAGTACCGGTACGAATCATGGGATCCGGACCTGCGGAATTACCTGTTACAATTGCAGGAGAAAAAACCGGTTATTCTATGCGGAGATTTGAATGTGGCTCATCAGGAAATCGATTTGGCCAATCCCACATCCAATCGGGATAATGCCGGATTTACCGATGAGGAGAGGGAAGGCTTTTCTAATCTGCTGGCAGAAGGATTTCTGGATACCTACCGTCATTTATACCCCGATCAGGCAGGTGCCTACTCGTGGTGGAGTTACCGGGCAGGGGCACGAAGTCGAAATGTGGGCTGGCGGATCGATTATTTTGTGGTTTCTGGAAGCCTGGCAACCTCGGTACGGGAAGCCACCATACATTCCCAAATTGAGGGGTCGGATCATTGTCCGGTCGGGCTTACGCTTGCCCAGGGATAGCCGTCAAAACCTTAAGGGGTGAACGAGTCTGAGAAAAAAGCTTTTTTTGAGCAGACTCTCGCTCTTGCACGAAAAGGATGGGGCAATACCCATCCCAATCCCATGGTCGGGGCTTTGATTGTGGAGGATGGTCAAATCGTTGCCAAGGGCTATCACCAAAAGGCAGGTTCTCCCCATGCTGAGGTGGAAGCAATCCGAGCTCTTGATCGTGTACCCCAAGACGGGGCGTCGATGTTCGTATCCCTTGAGCCCTGTTCCACCAC
>JBMYOA010000103.1:0-6702 GCA_049598825.1 Opitutales bacterium
GATCATTTCGTGGCTCAAAAACTGGAAGGCAGTTCATTAAAACCGAGCAAAGAAACCGATAAAACAACCTGGTTACGCCGAGTGACTTACGATATCACCGGTCTTCCCCCTACCCTTGAGGATGTGGATGCTTTTTTGGCTGACTCGACCAAGGATGCATATGAAAAAGTGGTCAATCGACTCCTCGACACCGATGAATATGCCGAGCGGATGACCTCGGAGTGGCTGGATGTGGCAAGATATTCCGACACCTATGGCTATCAGGTGGACCGAAACCGAAATGTCTGGCAATGGCGGGACTGGGTGATTCAGTCCTTTCGTAAAAATCAGCCATACGATCAGTTTGTGACCGAGCAAATTGCCGGTGATCTTATTCCCAATGCCACCCGCGATCAGATCCTTGCTACCTGTTTTAATCGTTTACACCCCCAAAAAGTCGAGGGTGGTAGCGTACCGGAAGAGTTTCGGATCGAGTATGTCGCCGATCGGGTGCATACCTTTGGCACAGCCTTTCTCGGACTCACCATGGAATGCACGCGTTGTCATGATCACAAATATGATCCAGTGACCCAGAAGGATTATTTCTCTCTCTCCGCCTTTTTTAACAATATCGACGAAGCAGGGCTCTATTCCTACTTCACCGGATCCGTGCCCACGCCGACCCTGGAATTGGGAGATCTTCCCAGTGATGAGAAGATCAAATCTGCGGAACAGAAACTGCAGACCGCCCGTGAATCGGCGGATATCGAGGATGAATTTACCAAATGGATGGAGGAAGTAAAACACGAGACGGTTGGACGGGCTCATTATTTTTCCAAACCAATCAAGAGCATTGAGACTGCAGCTGAGCTAAATGAATTTAATCCACTCACTCTTAAGCCTGCCCTCTGGCTTGATGCCAATGAATATAACAGTACATCCGGAACCTGGGGAGACCTGAGTGGTAATCAAAACCATGCCACCCGACACGCCTCGCCCAAACCGGAGAGTCATAAAAACAGCGGATTACAGGTGGTCAGGTATCATTCCAATTCGAATGATTATCATCAATTTAAGGAAATTAAAAATATCCGAACCGTCTTTTGGGTCATGAGTAAGACATCCGGAAATTCCGGTTCTCCCTTGTGCCATCCTTCCGCCCATCACTTCTATTCAAATGGAAATAAGTTCTGGCATCCACAACATACCCATGAGCACATTCGAAAAGGAAGCCTGCGGATCAATGGAATGGAAGCCCATTCCGAATCGAACTATCCCAACAAACTGGCAGTGGTCTCCCTGCGGACCACCGGGGATGTGATTGCCAGTCGTTTAGGCAAAGATCGTAACCACGGGGGTAACTACAACTGGAACGGTGAGATCGGAGAGCTACTGATATTTTCAACGGCTCTCAATGATGAGCAGATCAAACAAATGGAAAATCATTTAATCTCCAAATGGAAAGTAAAACGGGAAACCGAAATCCAGTATGCCAGGCCGATGGCCTATCTTTCGTTCGATGATCGTCAAGGTAACCGCTACCCGAATATGGCGGACCGTACCAAAGATGCCAACACCAACGGAAACAATAAAGAGGTGGAGGGAAAATTTGGAAAGGGCATCCATTTCAGCGGAGATGATGCTCTCAATTTCCCATCCGGATTTGGAGATTTCAACCGGCATCAGAGTTTCACCATGGCGTTCTGGATAAATCCAACCGAGGAACTTAACCGGGCCGTGGTTGTTCGCCGTTCCAAGGCATGGACGGATGCTGCCAGTCGCGGGATCGAAGTATTAATCGAAAATGGACGACTATCCCCTGCCCTGATTCACTTCTGGCCGGGAAACGCCATCCGTATTCAGGCAAAACAGAAACTGCCCCTTAATCAATGGACCCATATTGGACTGACCTACGACGGATCGAGCCGGGCAAGCGGCCTTAAACTTTTCGAAAATGGGAAACCGGCAAATACGGAAGTTATTAAGGACCACCTGACGAGGGAAATCACCGGTGGTGGGGATCCATTTATTGGGTTTGCCCAAAGGATGCGGGACCGCGGATTCAAAAACGGAATGCTCGATGAGTTCTATCTCTTTGACCGGGTAATTTCAGCTTCTGAAATTGAAAAACTGGCAGGACTTCGTGAAGAGATTGATGATTCGGCAGTGCGGAAAATCTTTTTACATTCTGTCCACAAGCCAAGCATGGCTGCGAGGCAGGAATTGTACAGGGAAAGAAAAAGCTTTGGGGATCAACGCCAGCGCCTTTCGGAAATCATGGTAATGAAAGAAATGCCGGGAGTTCGGGAGACTCATATTTTGGATCGCGGCCATTATGAAAACCGTGGGGAGGTGGTCCAGCGGGCAACACCTGAGGTCTTGACCCCGTTTCCAGATGGTGCACCTGAAGATCGTCTGGGGCTGGCCAAGTGGTTGACAGCCTCCGATCATCCCCTGCTTGCACGGGTCACTGTAAACCGATACTGGCAGATGATTTTTGGACGCGGACTGGTCTCCACCTCCGAAGATTTCGGAATGCAGGGAAAACCACCCAGTCATCCCGAACTGCTCGACTGGCTGGCACGGGACTTCGTCAATTCAGGATGGAATCTTCATCATTTACTGAAAAAGATGGTGCTTTCCCACACCTACCGGCAGGAAAGTAAGATTTTACCGATGGCACAGGAAAAAGATCCTGAAAATCTTTTGCTTAGCCGATCATCCGCCTACCGGTTACCTGCAGAAATGATAAGGGACGGTCTCCTGACCCACAGCCAACTCCTCCATAAGAAAATCGGTGGCCCCAGCTCCAAACCCTATGATTTAAAAGTTTCCTTCAAACCGATTAATCCGGACGGAGCTCCCAATGTGTACCGTAGAAGCCTCTACACTTTTTGGAAACGCACCGGCCCCACTCCCGTGATGATGGCCCTCGATGCATCCAAACGCGATGTCTGCACCGTACGGCGGGAAAGGACGGATTCCCCTTCCCAATCTCTGATCCTGCTCAATGGAACGCAATTTGTTGAAACTGCTCGGGCCCTGGCTGATCAATTGATTGCCAAACATGGTGAGAATAATCCCATGGGACTGGTCAATGACGGATTTCGTCAGCTGACCAGCCGGTACCCGAGCGAAAAAGAAGCGGTTATCCTGCTTAATTTATTGCGGGAACAAAAAGAACATTTTGCGGACAGGAAGGAGGCCGATAAATTTCTAAAGGTCGGATACTACAAAGCGAAATCCAAGAACCCGTCAAACCTGGCTGCGGTGACTTCCCTGATTTCCACGCTTATGAATTTCGACGAAACCATTTCCAAAAGATAGACACCCGTATGAAAAATCAAAATCTTTGCACCGGCCATGACTCCCCTCTCGGGTTGAGCCGTCGTTCTTTTTTGAATCGTTTTGGCGGGGGCCTCGGTGGGCTGGCCCTGGCTGACCTGTTGCATGCGGAAAGTGGACATAGCCTTCATCATGCGGCCAAAGCGAAAAGAGTAATTTATCTTTTCCAGTCCGGCGGTCCATCCCAGATTGACCTGTTTGACCATAAGCCTCGCCTGAACGAAGAAACCGGCAAGGAACTGCCTGATTCCGTCCGTAAGGGCCAAAGACTCACTGGCATGTCCGGTAATCAGGCAAGCCTGCCCTTGGTTGGTTCTCCCTTTAAATTTTCTCAGCACGGACAGAGTGGACAGTGGATCAGCGAGCTTCTGCCCAACACCGCCAAAGTGGCGGATGATATGTGCATTGTGAATTCGATGTATACCGAGGCGATTAACCATGGCCCGGGTGTCACTTTTATGCAGACCGGGTCACAATTCCCTGGGAGACCAAGCATGGGTGCGTGGTTATCTTACGGTCTCGGTTCATCGAATGAAAACCTGCCAAGCTTTGTGGTCCTTAAAACCAAGGGGAAAGGCGGACAGCCTCTGGTATCGAGACTTTGGGGCAGCGGCTTTCTTCCCGGCAAGCATGCGGGTACCCGGTTTCGGGCGGACAAGGATGCCATTCTATACCTCAATAGCCCAGACGGTGTATCTTCGAAGGCCCGTCGTAATATGCTCGATCGCCTGAAGGAACTTCATGAAATCCAATTGGAGAAAACCGGAGACTCCCGACTCGAGACCAAGATTGCCCAATACGAGATGGGCTATCGCATGCAAAGTTCAATTCCTGAGGTGACGGCCCTTGATCAGGAACCCGAATCGACATTTAAACTCTACGGCGAAGAAGCCCGCAAGCCCGGCACTTTCGCCGCCAATTGCCTGCTCGCCCGCAGATTGGCTGAAAAAGGAGTCCGGTTCATCCAGCTCTATCATCCGGGTTGGGACCAGCATGGTGGATTACCGGGTGGGATTAAGAACCAGTGCAAGGAAACAGACCAGGCATCCTATGCCCTGGTGAAGGATTTGAAACAAAGAGGGATGCTCAAGGATACCCTCGTGATCTGGGGTGGGGAATTTGGCCGTACAAATTACTGTCAGGGAAAATTCAACGGAACCAATTTTGGGCGGGATCATCATCCTCGAAATTTCTCGGTCTGGTTTGCCGGTGGCGGAATCAAGCCTGGTATGACCTATGGCCAATCGGATGACTATTCCTATAGTGTCGCCGAAGGAGGCGTGCATATCCACGATTTTCATGCAACAATCCTGCACCTGCTTGGTATTGACCATGAACGACTGACATTCAAATACCAAGGGAGATATTTCAGGCTCACTGATGTTCATGGCCATGCCGTAAAGCCTATCATCTCTTAGTACTTCTGACTATTTACTCAGTCAAAACCTTCTAGAACCGATCAGATTCGATCAGTAAATTTATGCTATTTTGATAAATTTCCTCTCATTTAGTCTAAATTTACCTTTTCAAGTCGATTATTCATTTGAGAATGCCTCAGAATCCATCAGTATGAATCTTTTGCTCTCATAACCTGCCAAGTATTTCCCATGTTTAAAAGAACCGGTAAATTTCTTTCTATTTTTTTGATCACAGCTTCGTTTCTGCCAATTGTGGACGCGAAAATCAGCTTATCCAAAGGCGATGATATAGTGCTCGTTGGAGCAGGAATGGGTTCACGCATGATTCACTACGGGCACTTCGAAACCGAAGTGTATCTTACCCATGCAGACCTGAACCTTAAAATCAGGAACTTGTGCGACGAAGGCAACACTCCCGGGTTTCGCCCCCACCCAAGTCGCAATCAGGAGGAACAGTATGCTTTTCCAGGTGCAAAGGAATTGATCCATGAAAGCTTGCAGGCGGCTACCAAGCCCAAAGGGCACTTCCCTACCCCTGATCAATGGTTGTCAGACCTGCATGCGGAAGTGGTGCTCTGCTTCTTCGGGTTCAATTCTTCGTTTGATGGTCCCAGGCAGGCTGACCGCTTTAAGAAAGAACTCGATGCTTACATCAAGCATCTCAAATCAATGCCTTTTGGGCAGAGTGCACCACAAATTGCCCTCATTTCGCCAACCGCGGTGGAATCAGTTCCCGGAATCACCGACGGGCGTGCCCAAAATCGCAACCTTAGTATTTACACCCAAACCATGCGAGAGGTGGCGATCGAAAACAAGGTATTGTTCGTGGACTGCTTTGCCCCGTCACGCAAGTGGTACGAAGATGGTAAAAGGCATACTGTGGATGGTGCTCTGTACAATGATCACGGTTACCGAAAGCTTGCCAAATATCTTACCCAGGCAATTTTCAAGACCAATAAGGCAAAGGAAAACCTGCGCCAACAGATCAACCGGGCGGTCATGGACAAGAACTTCTATTGGTTGAACGACTTTAAGGTACCAAACGGAGTCCATGTATATGGGCGGAGATACAACCCATTTGGTCCGCAAAACTATCCTTATGAGATCGAAAAGACCCGTGAATACACTGATAACCGGGATAAAGCCATTTGGTCAATTCTGGCCGGTAAAAGCTTCGACCTGGCAGCCGCGGATAAAGCGACATCCAAACTTCCCGATGTCCCAACCAATTATCTACCTCCTGAGAAAAATGGAAAGAATGGCTTTATTGACTACACCCCCGGGCCCGAAGCAGAGACAAAAATTCAGGTAGCGGAAGGTTACAAAATCGAATTGTTTGCCGACGAAAAGACTTTTCCGGATCTTGCCAACCCGGTGCAGGTGGCATTTGACAACAAGGGCAGGCTTTGGGTGGCGACCATGGCCAGTTATCCTCATTACCGGATCGGTGACCCTCTCCCTCAGGACAAGTTAATTATTTTTGAAGACACAAACAACGACGGGAAAGCCGATAAACAAATAAACTTTGCGGACGATCTTCATATCCCGATAGGTTTCGAAATTGCCCATGATGGCGTGTATGTGTCGCAAAGTGGCAGCCTTGTCTTCCTCCAAGACACCGACGGTGATGATAAATATGACAAACGGGAAGTGCTACTCTCGGGTTTTGATGATCATGACACCCACCATGCGATATCCTCCTTTTGTGCTGATCCTTCGGGAGCTATCATTATGTGCGAGGGGGTATTCCTGCACAGTCATGTGGAAACGGCCTTCGGTCCACAGCGTGGTTCCAATGGTGGATTCTTCCGGTACGATCCAAGAACCCGTCGGTTAATTAGGCATGCTCAGTTCAGTATTCCCAACCCGTGGGGTGTGGCTGTGGACGAATACGGTCAGGAACTTTTCCTGCATACATCCGGAACGAAAATGTCCTGGATGCTTCCAGGTATGGTAAAAG
>JBMYOA010000104.1:0-6660 GCA_049598825.1 Opitutales bacterium
TCTTCCAATGCAAGTTCCAGTCCTTCGCGGGTATGTTCTTCATCATCAACAATCAATAAATTCGATTTCATGCTTCTTAGGAATCTGATTCTGTACTTTCAAGCAGTGTACGACGAATAGATTTTCGCGGAAAATTCAAGGTGACAATTGTGCCTGACCCTTCCTTGCTATCTATGCCCACTTCGCCCCCATGATCTCTCATGATTCGGTGAACAATCATCATGCCGATCCCGTGACCCGTTTTTTTGGTCGTAAAGTAAGGTTCGAACACGCGGGCAATATCCTCTTTTTTGATGCCTGATCCCTGATCAACAATTTTTGCGAAAACATAATGATCATCGATACCGGTCACGATTCGAATTGTTGAATTTTCACCGACTGCATCCACCCCGTTTCCGATGACATTGAAAAAGACCTGTTTGATCTGCTCCGCATCTGCATGAATCATGGGTTCTCTAACTCCAGCTTCCATGCTCACCGAGATTTTTTTCGCATTCAATTCCTTCTCCCTTAACCGGACTGTTTCTTCAATGATCTTCAGAAGATTAATTTTCTTAAAATCGGGATCCGTGGGTCGAATTGCTTTCAAAAAATGCGAAATGATACCGTCCAAGCGCTGAACCTCCTTGATACAGGAATGGAGGGACTTTTGCATCTTCGTATCCTGCCCCATACTTTTTAAATTCCGCTGTAATAGCTGGAGATGTATGTTTATTGAATTCAATGGGTTGCCCAACTCATGAGCAACTCCGGCAGCAAGATCCATAATACTGGATACTTTTTCGCTTTCAATTTTGGCGTTCAAATCATCCAGCTCCTCGGTAAAGTCAGTCATGACCACCGCAAGTCCTGCCTTCCCCCCTTCTGTCTCCTTGGAACCAGACCTCTCAATAGGCACCGCATAGATACGAAGCTGCCTGACTTCTGGGTAGGAAATTTGCATCTCTCTCATCACTACTTCCGGATAGGAAGGATCCTGAGCCCTATCCATGCCCAAAGCACGAGCTATTTCAGGGGATGCTTTTCGAATATTTATTTTTTCAGAATGGTTATCCTTCAACCCAATCAAGTTTCGACCTTGCTGATTAGAGTAGGTAAGAAAACCTTTTTCGTCCAAAACCAATACGCCGTCCCGAATAACATCAAAAACCGTCTCCAGTAATTTGCGTTCCCTGGCAAGCCTTTGAACGAGAATTCCAAGGTTAACTTCATCCAAATCATCCAGACGGCCAAGGACACGGTCCAGGGGATTACGATTTGATTTGTTTACTTCCATACCTGATTGAGAATAGCAGAGGCTATTTCTTTCTTGGAAGACAATGGAAAGGAAAAGTGCTCATTGTTTCGAGACAATAAAGTAACCTGGTTCATTTCAGATTCAAAACCGATTTTTGGGTTTGAGATATCATTCACTACTATCCAGTCCAGGTTTTTTGCCTCCAGTTTTTTTTGTCCATTCGCCATATGATCATTACTCTCAGCAGCAAAACCGATTAACTTCTGGCTTGGCGATTTCATACTACCCAGCTCATGAAGAATATCTGGATTAGGGATAAGGTTTAAACTTTCGGGAAACTTATTTTTTTTAATTTTTTTGCCTTCGAGGAACTCGGGCCGATGATCCGAAACTGCCGCCGACATAATCGTCAGATCACTTTGCGGAAATAAATCAACCAAGACTTCTCTCATTTCCAGGGCAGTTTCTACCATCTTATAAATAATTCCCTCCGGACTCGGTATTGATACTGGACCACTTACCAAAGTCACCTCAAACCCCCTTTTTCGTGCTGCATCGGCCAATTCAAATCCCATTTTCCCACTTGATGGGTTCGAGATAAAACGCACTGCATCGATCCATTCCCTCGTTGGACCCGCTGATATTAGGCATTTGATTGGCTTGTTCATTAAATTATTGGCGACTTATCGTGAGGAAGTTCATATAAAATAAGCACATGAGTATTGAGTCGGCAGAAATATCCAGTCCAAAGCGTGAAAATATGTTATTAAACCTAGGGTTCAACCTGCTCTTGCCTATTGTGATTTTAAGAAAAGGGGACGAATGGCTTGGAACTCCCTTGGCAAATATTACGGACAGTGCACCAGAGTCTGCTGTAGTGGGCTCGATTATTTTACTTTTAGCCATTTCTTTTCCCATATCATATGGAATTCTAGATTTGATTCGACGCAGAAAGTGGAATTTCTTTTCCATCCTAGGTGCAATCAGTGCCTTATTAACCGGTGGCATTGGTCTTCTACCAGGTGCAAATGTTTTAATGTTTGCAATCAAAGAATCTGCTCTACCAGCAATTCTGGGGGTAATCACAATCATTACCTTAAAAACGAAAAAGCCCTTGGTTCGATTATTTCTTTATAACCCTGAAATTATCAAAGTCGCTTTGGTGGACCAAAAATTGATGGAGCTGGGAACCAAGAATCATTTTGATAAACTCCTGGTTAAGTGCACCTGGTTAATTGGTCTCTCCTTTGCAGTGAGTGCCATTTTAAATTTTATTCTTTCCCGAATGATTGTGGTCACGGAGCCAAGTATGGATAAGATCGCTTTTAATGATGAAGTTGGCCGAATGATGGGATGGAGTCTCCCCGTCATCAGCATTCCCTGTATGATCGTCAGCGGATATGCTTTTTGGCTCCTTATTAAGGGAATTAAACAATTCACCGGGCTTTCAATGGAAGAGGTTATGGCACAGGCTCCTCCAGCCGCAAAGCACTAGAAAACTTCTTTACCTGTCGCTCAATGCGACATAAGAGCGAAGAGTCGACCCTTGGTAAATTTGCCTGGGTCGATGGATGCGCTTTCCGTTGGTGGCAATTTCTTTCCAATGGGATAACCATCCGGGTGCCCTGCCAAGTGCAAACAGCACAGTAAACATATCGGTAGGGAAGCCCATGGCCTGAAGGATGATTCCGCTGTAAAAGTCGACATTTGGATAAAGCTTACGAGCTATAAAATATTCATCCTGCAAGGCAGAGCTTTCCAAATTTCGTGCAATATTTAAGATTGGGCTTTCCACACCAAGAGCTTCCAAAGCTTGATCACAGGCACTTTTTAGAATCTTGGCACGCGGATCGTAGTTTCTATAAACACGATGCCCAAAACCCATCAGTCGCGACTTTCCCTCTTTAGCGGACTGAATGAATTGGCTTCCATCATCACCCGCAGAGTGGATTTCATTAAGCATTTTAATAACCGCCATATTGGCCCCACCATGCAGTGGTCCCCATAGGGCGGAAACTGCCCCTGACAAGGACGCAAAGGCGTTGGCTCCTCCGGATGCAATCATTCGGCAAGTTGAGGTTGAGCAGTTTTGCTCATGATCCGCATGTAAAAGAAATATAAGATCCAACGCTTTACTAACCGCAGAATCAATAGATCCTTCAGATTCATTTCCAAACATCATGTGAAGAAAATTCTCACTGTAGGAAAATGCATTATTGGCTTCAGGCGTATTTTGTCCTTTAGACAAACGAAAGGTCTTGGCTGCAATCGATGGAATGGCAGCAACAATTAAAGAAGCTGCTTCTTCAAATGACTCAACATCGGCTGGACGTGTGTTTGTGCTTAAATGCGGAAAGCTTCCCCCCAATGCCTGGAGAGCAGCACTTAAAATTCCCATCGGGTGAGTATTTCCAGACATAGACTTAATGACTTCTTCGACGGGCGAGGGAAGGGATGCGTGGGAAGAAACTTTAGATTTGAAACTATCTATCTCAGAGGATGTGGGAAGTTCGCCATTAAAAAGCAAAAGGCATGACTCCAGAAAATTAGATTTTTCCGCTAATTCAGAAATATCGAAACCGCGATATCTTAAGATACCTTTGTCCCCATCAATGAAAGTAATATCACTCTCACAAGATCCGGTATTGCCATAGCCATCGTCAAAGGTGATGTATTTACTTTCTTTGCGAAGGGTGCTGATATCAATGGCGTGCTCATCTTCCGTCCCCACAAGAATGTTTAGAGGAAAATCTTTATCGCCGATAGTTAGGGTAGCTTGTTTGGACATTGGGTGGGGTAGATTGGGGATTAAACTACCTTTCTGCCAACCTTAGACCAATTTTTCAAGAAAGTTCCTGTATAATTTTAATCCTTTTTCCTGACTCTTTTCAGGATGAAACTGAGTAGCAACACTGTTTCCAAAGCGAATACCACTTGTAAAATCATAACCATATGAGGTTGAGTAAGTACTTACATTACTTCCAATATCGCAGACATGATAGCTATGTACGAAGTAAAATTGGTCCCCTTTTTCAATTCCGCACATAAGATCATCATCCGAATCATTATTCCAATACACCGAGTTCCAACCCATGTGAGGGATTTTTAAACCAGAATTTAATCTAAATCTTTTTACCTTACCATCCACCAAACCAAGGCCGGAAGCCTGTCCTTCTTCAGAGGAAGGAAATAGCACCTGGAGCCCAAGGCAAATTCCGAAGTAAGGTTTATCCGCTTCAATCCACTTAATGATAAAATTGTCTAAACCAGTTTCAACAAGGCTGCCCATGCATTGATCAAAAGTGCCCTGACCCGGAAAGACTAATGCATCGATATCCGTGAATTCCACCGGTTCATTGATTATGGATACTTTTGCCCCCGTACATTCAAAGGCTTTTACTACACTACGCAGATTGCCAGTACCATAATCTATAACCCCAACTCTTTTCATTTAAGATTAGGCTCTCTTTTCGAACTATTTCGAAAGCGTGCCCTTAGTCGAAGGCACCTGACCCGCAAGTCTTGGCTCCGGTTTAGTCGCCATATCCAAGGCTTTTGCAAAGCCTTTAAAAATGGCTTCCGCAACATGATGCGGTTCCTCTCCATGCTCTAAGCGTATGTGAAGATTGCAGGCCACCTCATTCGCAAATGCCTGAAAAAATTCCTTAAAAAGATGAATGTTAAAATCGCGCACCTGTGGGTTTTGGCAATCAACTTTATAAACTAAATATCCTCGATTACTGATATCCATGGCAACAGTCGCAAGGGTTTCATCCATAGGAAGAACAAAAAAGCCATATCGCTGAATTCCGGCCTTATCCGACAAAGCCTGCTTCACCGCTTGTCCCATTGCGATTCCCATGTCTTCAATTAGGTGATGATAGTCAACATCTATATCCCCTTTAGCCGTTACTGATAGATCAAAAAAGCCGTGCCTAGCAAAGAGTTGAAGCATATGGTCCAAAAAAGCAATTCCCGTAGATATTTCGGCTTTACCGGTACCATCTATATCAAGCTTGAAAGAGATTTTGGTTTCCTGAGTATCCCTAGTAATTTCAGCTGTTCTCATTTAGCCAGTTTTTAATGGTTTGAATTAATGTAATCATTTGATCCTTCGTTCCTATACTGATTCTTATTTTTGACTCGGTCAAACGATGATTAGAAAAATATCTGACAAATACATTTTGGCTCTCAAGGTATTTAAACAAAGACTTAGCAACTTCCTTCCCAACTTTACCGCCCCTAGTAACAGGCTCTGTAAAAATGAAATTTGCCTGACTCTCCACAGTTCGCCATCCAAGAGAAGTAAAGAAAGTATGGGCTTTTTGCCTTTCATTGAGAATTTTCGCCCTACAATCTTCAAAGTAACTCTTATCTGACAGAGCAGCCTGCGCTGCTGCTTGCGACATCCTGTCTAGGTTATATACCTCTCTGACATTGTCTAGAACCTCAATGATTTGCGGAGAAGAAACTGCATACCCAACTCTTGACCCAGCCAAGGAATAAGACTTAGAAAAAGTGCGCGTAACAATAAGATTATCCGCTTCGAAAAGTAGAGGAATTGATGTATCTTCAGCGAAATCGGCATATGCTTCGTCCACAACAAGTATTGCTTCAAGATCATTAAGAATTTTTGCTATTTCTGCTCTAGGAAATGACAAACCACTGGGTGCATGCGGATTGGTTAAAAAAAACAAATTTACTCCGCTCGAAATAATTTTTTCCAAAGGAAGATCAAATTGATCATCGCTAAATTCAATGAGAGCCAGACTAGATCTTTGGAGGGAAGTCAATGTGGGATACAGAGAATAACTTGGGTTCAACATTCCAACCGAGCGTTTCGAATCTGAAAATGCACGAACACATAAATTCAGTAAATCATCAGAACCATTTCCTATGATTACTTGGCTTTGTTCCACTTGATGCTTTTGCGCAATGAGTTTTCGAAGCTTAGCAGATGTGGGTTCCGGATAGTAATGCAGTCTTTTAGTCTCCTCTAGAACGGCATTTGCAACCAAAGGACTGGGCGGGTAGGGATTTTCATTGGTATTCAGTTTAACCAAGTTTCCCTCACTTTTGGGCTGAAAACCTGGAGTGTAACTCTTTCTTGAAAGAATTTCAGGAGGAACAAACCTCTTCAACCAGTCATCCATTTGGTTTAATCCTTTTTTAACCGAATGGAAATTGAATTCCCATGACCGTCCAACTTCTCCATGTCCGAAAAGAGCAGGGCTGATTGGGATGCCTTTTGAAGACTGGCTTCATCATATTGTATGATACTGGTGCGGCGGAAAAAATCTTCTATTCTCAGACCGGAAGAAAAGCGGGAAGAACGACCAGTGGGTAGCACATGACTTGGGCCTGCGACAAAATCACCAAGAGCGGTGGCACTGTAATGACCCAATAGCAGAGCACCGGCTGTA
>JBMYOA010000105.1:0-6554 GCA_049598825.1 Opitutales bacterium
CGACCTTGGCTATACATCTTGGTTCCATCCTCAAAGGTATATTCGACAAAAGTGTGGTCAAAAATCTGTGAAAGCTTGCGGTCTCCGCCCATACGCATTTCACTGCCTCCCATTCCATTGGCTTTGACTGGGTACATACCTTTGATCCAGCAGCCTACATCGAGGTTATGGATGTGCTGTTCACAAATTTGATCCCCAGATGCCCAGGTGAAGTGGTACCAGTTATTAACCTGATATTCCATTTCTGTCATACCTTCCTGTTTACCACGGTGCCAGATACCACCACCGTTCCAATAAACACGGAGCAGATTGATGTCGCCGATCACACCATCCTGAAGTTGCTTTATGCAATTGATATAGCGTTCCTCGTGCCTTCTCTGTAAGCCAACCCCCACATTTAAACCTTTTTCTTTGGCTTTCTTGGACGCTTCAAGAACACGACGCACACCCGCCACATCGCTGGCGACTGGCTTCTCCATAAAAACTTTCTTACCCTGATTAATCGCGTATTCGAACTGCTGAGGCTTAAACCCTGGAGGAGTCGCAATTACCACCATGTCTACATCTTCATTGATTGCCTGTTTATAGCCATCGATCCCTCCAAAGATTTTTCCCTCCACATCAATACGGTCCCCATATTTCTTCTTAAAGCCATCTATCTTGCGAGTAGCTTTTTCAGGAAATGCATCAGCCACGGCAACAAGTTTTGTGTTACAACGGATTCCTTTTTCTTTCTCCAGGTCTTTCGGGGCATCAAGAATCTGAGTAACGGCTCCGGATCCTCTTCCGCCCAAGCCAATGGCAGCCACACGGATAGTATCACTCTTTAGGTCTTCTCCACGAGCGATATAAGGGAAGCTCGCTGCTGCACCGGCAAGTGCCGAAGTTCCTATAAATTTTCTACGGGTTACGATTTCTTTTTCGATCATAGTGTTTAATGTTTTAGTTAATGCAATAGATGGGTTAAGCTATTATTTAAGAGGAAGACTTGCAGATGGTCCATTAAGGTCACCTACAGCCCACTGTATTCCGTCGAGAAAATGTTGCAACATAAAGGGGGTCCACCAGGTCGCTTTATTATGACCAAAATTGGAGTAAAAAATTCGTCCTTTTCCGTATGACTTAACCCATGACACAGGGTAATCATTCGTTTTCGAATTTCCTTTTTTCCCGGATTTTATTGCATCCAAGCCAATTAGCACGCGAAGTTTAGAGCGGTCGTAAGATTTGTATTGATAAATTTCATCGGAAAAAGTGAACTCTTTTTCCTTAAAAGCGGCATTCACCGGATGCTTTGGGTCTTCGATGGAAAAAGGCCAGGTTCCACCCGCATTCCAGGGGTGACCTGCAAAGCATCCGCCAATCATATCCGTGTATTCCTGCCATTGAGGCATGCCACCATCGGACGCTGAATGAAATCCCACAAACGCCTTGCCACTTTTTATGAAATCAAGAATCGCTTTGCGCTGAGAATCTTCAGTGAAGGCTTTTTGTACATGCGTGCAGTTATTAAAAATGATTAAGTCGTACTTGGACAACCCTTCTTCTGTGAATTCATCCGTTTTAACGGTAAAAGTTGCTTCAAATGCACCTGTCTCTTGGGCCATAATGCGTAATGCTTTGGCACCCGTGGGGATCGATGAATGCTTGAAGCCACTTGCATGCGAATATACCAATGCTTTGCGGATCTTGTCTGGTTGCACACTTGGTGCGGATGGCATAGCCTTTTTTATTTTGGCTTCTTCTTCGTCACCAAAACAAAAAGTTGAGGCCAAACCGATAAAAACGGTTAATATAATTACATTTAGGGTTTTCATAAGGAACATGAGACGAACAAGATAATTACTCCCTTGCAAGGAAGATGTAAGCTTAAAGAGAGAAATTTATTTCAGGAAAGACAGGCAAGCAAATCTAACTGCAGGAGGGACATAGACCGAAAACCTCCATGACATGAGTAACATTAGTGAAGCCGTGGCCCCGGGCAAGCTCCTCTAGCTCATTTCCCATACAAATGTCAACTCGCTCAGCATGCCCACATTTCCTGCAGGTTAAATGATGATGATGCCCTCCCTCATGTCCGTGACCCAGGCAATAAACCCTTGTTCCATTCTCGCGAACCCCCAGTTCAACAATGCCCGTTTTTTCAAATTGCTCCAAGCAACGATATATAGTTACCAAATCGCACTTAACTTTGGTCAATCCGGCAAAACATTCATCTGCAGACATTGGCGATTCCGCTTTGGCCAGCACCTCCAAAATTGCTTTCCTTTGCTCCGTGATCCGGAACCCCTCTTTGCGTAAAAGAGTAATTGCTTGTTCAACTAACTTGGACATTCCCTTTATTCAAGGATGTCCACAAGTGAGATCAACAAAATTTGAAAGAAGAATCCATTAAGATTTTCCCATTGATTCGTTCCGGCTTAACAACAAGCTCACTTAAATGAGATTAACTTTATTTTCACTCATCATCTATGCCTTTATCTGTAAAGCCCTCTATGCAGAAACAAGCGATATAAATCTGAAACCTTACCAAGCACATAAATGGCAAGATGCAGAGTCCAAAAGTTTTCTTTATCGGACTGCATCTCCTGAAAAAATGAAGAAAGAAAAGACCTACCCCATGTTGGTTTTCTTTCACGGAGCCGGTGGACGCGGCTCAGACAACAGGGGACAGCTTCTGGATGCCGGGGGACTTCAAGCCTTTGAGAAAGCGGGGCTGCGAACAACCCTTCAATCGCATATTTTTGCAGGACAGGTGCCCAAAGGTGAAAGGTGGGTCGATGTACACTGGTCTCTCCTCGGCCATAAAATGCCCAAAATATCCGATTCTATGCGAATGGCTTTCGAGGCTGTTGATGCATATATTGAAGATCCTGAAAATCAGGTTGATTCAAAAAGAATTTATGTAATGGGCCTATCCATGGGTGGCTACGGTACCTGGGATGCAATTCAAAGAAGGCCCAATTTCTTTGCTGCCGCTGTTCCCATTTGTGGCGGAGGTGATACATCGCTTGCTCCTAGACTTACAAAACTACCCATATGGGCATGGCATGGGGATCAGGACAAAGTGATCAAGCCTTCGCGGTCGAGAGATATGATCGATGCGATTAAGAAAATTGGAGGGACTCCCAAATATTCTGAAATTAAAGGAAGAGGGCATAATTCTTGGGTGGATTGCTGGAGCTCTGATGAGCTATGGAATTGGCTTTATTCTAAATCCAAAAACTAAATATGTCCTAAAATACTGTTTTTTGATATATAGATTATAGTTGATATTTAAAATATTACCCCAAGTCTTCCACCCTTTAATTTTTTAATCATTATTTTGTAACTCAAGAAAGCTTTCTGAATAAAATACCCTATTTTTAATGAAATTTTATTTTTTGTGGTTCAGTAGTTTTTTGGTTTCTAGCTTTGTAATTTTGGCGGAAAAACCAAAACCAAACATTTTACTCTTTATGGCAGACGACATGGGGATTGGAGATACCAGTGCTTACCTGGGTGTATCGTTATTTAAGAACTCAATACCAATTTCAAAAACTCTGAAGACTCCAAATATCGAAAGGTTTTCAAAACAAGGAATTACTTTTACAGACGCACATGCACCTGCCTCCATGTGCAGTTCCACGCGATACTCCCTCCTAACAGGTCGACTCTCTCATCGATCCTATCTCAAAAAACAAGGCTGGCTTCCGCATGGACCAAATCGTCCGATGATTCAAAGATCATTGACCACCCTCCCTGAAATGCTCCAGCGGAATGGATACCATACCGGAGCTATTGGAAAATACCATGTAGGTATGGATTTCGATGATGGACAAGGTCAGCCAGCCGATGAATTTGACTACAAAGATGTGGATTTCACCAAGCCGTTACTTGACGGCCCAACTCATCATGGATTTAACGAATTCTTTGGCGTTCCTGGAAATACCGAGGATTCCTTGGATACGGAACCAAGAATATATATCCGTAACGATAAGTGGACCTTCACGGACCGTTCGAAAATGCATTGGATGGGAATGACGCACAGAGTCGGTCAAATTTTAAGCGGACCTAATTGGGACCTATCTCAACTCGGCCCCGATTTCCTTAAAGAAGGGCTTCAGTTCATTCAATCAGCATCCCAGAAACAAAAGCCGTTCTTTTTATATTATGTTCCCGCCGCAAATCATTTCCAGAGAAACCAAAGCGGGGATTATGCAGTACCTAAATTTTTGGATGGAAAGCCTGTTAAGGGAACGAGCAGGTATACGGATGGAATTAAAGGATCCGAGCGTGAAGACATGGTAATTGAAAATGACATAGCTTTTGGTTCATTACTAAAAATGCTCGAAGAAACAGACGACCCGAGGAATCCCGGTCACAAACTTATCGACAACACCTTAATCATTTTCACCAGCGACAATGGACCTAATGTGGGGGATAACGAAGGAACAAACCAGGAGAGCGGAGGGCTTAGAGGAAAAAAAGCAAAAATTTGGGAAGGTGGTCATCGGGTTCCTTTTATTCTTTTTAGAAAACAGCATTTCGAGGGTGGGACTATAAATAGAAGCCTATTTTCCCTAACCGACCTCTTTGCAACCATTGCTAACATAGTCGACGACACTTTAAAGCCTTCTGAGGCACAGGATAGTTTAGATTCTCTTACCTACTGGCAAAATCCTACTATGGAGGACTCACGGCCCCGTTATTTTTTCTGTCATTTGGGACCCCCTTATGAAAACGATGCAATCGCCATTAGGCAGAGATCAGAAAAGGTAATCATTAAGGGTGGACTTGCCCGACCCTGGACAGAAAGAGGATCTTCAGGTTCATCAATTGCGTCTGTTGTTTACGACCTCAAGAACGACCCGTTTGAGAAACTTAATTTTTCAAAAACCAGCAATTCTACTGATTCAATGGTTAACCGACTCCTCCGAATCCACAATCAAGGCTACTCTCGGAAACTTATTCACCCAATAAGTAAAAACTTAATTTTAGATGATGGATGGCATAACTTAAGAAACGACATAACGGGATCGGTCGGCTTTCAATTTAAGATCAAAGAAGATCAAAAGGTAACCCATCTCGGTATGTGGGACGATCACGACCGGGAAACTCCAGTACGCGATGCGAGAGGAATTCCTGCCGAACAAAACTCAGATCAACCAAGCCGCTCTGGAAAAACACCAAGATCTATAAAGAGTGAGCATGAAATCACGCTTTGGGAAATGACCCAAAATTCTACGAAGAAAATTAGCTCTGTTCAAGTAAGCCCGGGTAAGCAAGGCTCACTCGATGGAGAATTCAGGTATTTTGAACTGGAAACACCCATTCAGCTTTCAAATGATTTTCACTACATGTTAACAATGACTACCCAAGCAGGGGATGGAGACCATTTTCATGACGATGTGTCATTTGACGGATTATCGCCTTTGGTCAATCCCCTGGTTACCATTGTGCGAAGCGTGATGCTCAAGGAGAATAATCCGAATCAAATTTTTCCCATTCCATCCTTTGCCGACCTCCACCCAGATTATTCACTTTATAGATTACCTGTCGGACCAACTTTACGATTTCAGTAAGCCTCGCCCATAAATACTTTTTAATATATCAATTTAAGTTGATATATAAAAATTAAGCAATAATCATCATACTATGAAAATTTTACCATCTGTTATTCTACTTCTCTTAGGCTGTGCACCTTCTCTTGACCTGAGTTCGGCAATTAAGCCGGTTCCCTTTCACAAAGTAGAAATGACGAGCGATTTTTGGAGACCCCGACTCATAACCCAAAGGAAAGTACTGGTTCCCTTCGCCTTTGAAAAAACTGAGCCAGGGGTTGCCCACCTCCAGGCAGCCGCCGATTTCTTGGCAGGGAAGGAAGTACCAGATCATCGTCCTCATCGGTTTATTGATTCTGATTTATACAAAGTAATGGAAGGTGCTGCCTACTTAGCACAACTACAAGATGACCCAGAACTGGAAGCTCAATTTGACCAAATCGTAGAAGTTATCGCTGCAGCTCAGGAACCTGATGGATACCTCTACCCTTCTCACACCACCAAGGTTGGCTCAGATAAAAACATGATGGGAAACAAGCCCTACACCTTTGTCGTGCACAGTCACGAGCTTTATAACATGGGCCATCTCTATGAAGCAGCCATTGCCTACTACTTGGCTACAGGCAAAGATAAGCTACTCAAAGTTGCAGAGAAAAATGCCGAGCATGTAAATAAGGTGTTTTTCAAAGGTGATCCAAAATACAACGGAGGTAAGCCCATTCGTCAGGCACCCGGACATCAGGAAATGGAATTGGCTCTGGTGAAACTATACCAGGTTACCGGAAAAGAATTGTACCTTAACATGGCAGAGAAGTTTCTTGAAATTCGCGGAAAAACTTATGTGCCCGACGGTGAAGGCGTGATGTCTCCCACCTATGCACAACAACATAAACCCGTCGAAGACCAATCCGAAGCAGTAGGTCATGCCGTACGGGCAACTTATTTATACTCAGCAATGGCCGATATAGCAGGATTGAAACAAAAAAACTCGTACACCAAAGCATTGCATCG